>CAYXTH010000001.1:0-31935 GCA_964468025.1 uncultured Muribaculaceae bacterium
ATTGGTAGTATTAGTTTAGAAGACTTAGAAAAACAAGAAAAAAAATTATTAAAAATAAAAGAAATTTTTGAAGAAGAACTTTTACAATTAGATGATATTATTAAAGATGCCTATGATAAAAAAGAGAAAATAGAAGAAGAGTTAAATGATGTAAATACTTTAATAAATGATGATAAACCAAAGGTATATAGAAAAACAAAACAAACGGAAAAATAACCGCTTGTTTTTATTTTTTTAAACACTCTTCTATCATACTAATAATAACATTATTAAAAGATGTATTATTATCTTTCGCAATTTTTTCAATTTGTTTTACTAATTCTTCTTTTATATAAATAGATTTATATGTCGCCGCAATTTTCTTTTTTGTTTCTTTTGGTTTAAATGCCATAAATATCACCCAGTTTCATTTTAATATATTAAAATAGTAAAATATATATTAGAAAAATGTATTTATTAATTAAAAAGTCAAATGCAACATATAACGCAGAGTCATATATTTGCCCAAGTGGCTATACCTTAAAAAGTGATAATAAATGTTATCCAAACTAAGGACATAGTTCCTTTTTTTCATAAATTCATTTATTACAAATACAATGTAATAGGTGAAGAGAAATGAGAAAAGTTAAAACAAAAGAAAATAAAATAATAAAACATGTAAATAGAATAATGTTTCTTACTGTAATATGTTTATTAAGTTTAATTATTTTAAAAGCAAACCCATCTCTTAAAAACAAAGTATATCAAAAAGTATTTGAAAACAATATAAGTTTTGCTCAAATAAATAATATTTATCAAAAATACTTAGGATCTGCACTTCCTTTTAAAAAAGAAGATGCAAAAGTAGTATCTTCTGAAAATTTAGAATATAAACAAGCAAAAAAATACAAAGATGGTGTAAAACTTACTTTAAATGAAGACTATTTAATACCATCTATTTCTAGTGGCCTTATTATATATGCAGGAGAGAAAGATGGTTATGGAAATACTATAATACTTCAAAGACCTGATAATGTGGAAGTATGGTATTGTAATTTAGAAAGTACAAGTGTAAGTTTATATGACTATGTTAAACAAACGAGTACCATAGGAAAAGCAAAGAACAATATATTATATATGGTATTTGTTAAAGATGGGAAAAAGTTAGATTATAAAAAATATATTTAAAATTCATCCTTTTTACTATATTGTGGCTTTTATAAGCACTATAACTGGTAATTTTAAAGGATTTATTTTATTTACCTTAATAATTATAATACATGAACTTGGTCATATAACTGCCGCTATTTATTATAAATGGAATATAGAAAAAGTAATTTTATTACCCTTTGGAGCATTAACTTTATTTAATGAAAAAGTAAATAAACCCCTTAAAGAAGAGTTTATAATTCTAATAATGGGGCCTATATTTCAAATAGTTGGTACTTATTTTATGCCAAATGCATTTGATTATAGTATGACAATACTTACATTTAATTTACTTCCCATAATACCACTTGATGGTTCAAAATTTGTAAACATATTTTTAAACAAAATAACTAATTTTAAAACAAGCAATATACTTACAATATATATATCAGTGCTTACTGTTATAATTATTTTAATAAAAGTAAAATTTGATTTACTATTTATGCTTATAATAACTTTTATATTCTTAAAAATATTTGAAGAGTATAAGAACAAAAATAACTTATTTAACCTGTTTTTATTAGAAAGATATACCTATAATTTAAATTTTAAAAAAAGAAAAATAATAAAAGGGGAAAATTTAAATAAAATGAAAAAAGATTATAATCATATATTTTATAAAAATGGTAAATATATTACGGAAAAGCACACCCTTGAAAAAAGGTTTGACTTTAAAAATAAAATGTGGTAGAATTATTAACTGTGTAGAGCCTCACTCTACAACCGCACAAAAAAGGTTATAAAGCGTAAGCTACCTTTATGGCGAGTCTTAGATTTAAAGGAGGTATTAAAATGAAGGCAGTTATTGAAACCGGCGGAAAACAATACTATATAGAAGAAGGTACAGTTTTATACGTAGAAAAACTAGACGCTAATGAAGGAGATACTATTAACTTTGATAAAGTTCTAATGGTAGGTGGAAAAAGTGGAAGACCTTATGTTAAAGGAGCTACAGTAGAGGGTAAAGTTCTTAAACAAGGTAAAGCTAAAAAAATTACAGTATTTAAATATCGTGCTAAAAAGAAATATCGTCGTACTCAGGGACATCGTCAACCATATACTAAGGTTGAAATTACAAAAGTAAATGCTTAAATGATAAAAATAAATATATCAAAGAATAAAATTAAAATAACAGGTCACGCGATGTATGATGATTATGGCAAAGATATTGTATGTGCTGCGGTAAGTAGTATTGTAACAACAAGTGTTAATTTAGCACTTAGGCTAAATAAAAATTCACTTAAATATAAAATGAATGGGGAAACACTTGAAATAGATATAATAAGCTATGATTTAGTCACTGATACTATTATTTTAAATATGAAAGAATTACTTAAAGATTTAGAAAAACAATACAGTAAAAATATTAAAATAAATGAGGAGGTGTAACTCATGTTACTTATGAAATTAAATATTCAACTATTCGCTCATAAAAAAGGGCAAGGTTCAACTAAAAACGGTCGTGATTCAGAATCAAAAAGACTTGGTGCAAAAGCTGCTGATGGAGAATATGTTAGCGGTGGAAGTATTTTATATCGTCAAAGAGGTACAAAAATTTATCCAGGTGTAAATGTTGGTATTGGTAAAGATGATACTTTATATGCTAAAATATCTGGCTATGTAAAATTTGAACGTGTTGGCAAAGATAAAAAACAAGTTAGTATATATGAAAAAAGAGCCTAAGCTCTTTTTATGTATCCTACTGGTAATTCATAGGTGTAATAAACACCTTTTTTTGGTAATATAATTCTATTAGGTACTACATTATAATAAACTTTAATAACGTTATTATCTTTATCAGTTAAAACAACATCAATAGGTATTTTCATAAAAAAAGTATGAATTCCATTGCACCTAAGTTTAATACCATAATTAATATTCTTTTTACCCATAAGACCTATGAAGTTTTTCCAAAAGCCTTTCATTTCGATAATTTTTATGTCCATACTCTTCACCCTATATTTAATATACCATAAAATAGATAGTAAAACTATTGCTTTTTATAAAAAAATACTCTATAATAAAAATAACAAATTGTAGGAGGGTAATATGTTTAAAATGAACAACAAAGGTCAAGCATTAGTCGAATATTTACTAATAATCGCAGTTATAAGTGTTATTGTAGTAAGTGTAGTAAAACTATTTGGCGGTTATCTTCAAGATTCAATGACAAAATCATCTTGTAAACTAATTGACAAACAATATGTTGAAGGAGATAAACCAGGAGAAGGAAAGTGTGAATAAATGAAACTTTTAAAAAAAGAAAATTGGTGGGCTTGGCTTTTATTTGCCCTCGGAACATCTAATGTATCAGTATTTTTTCTAGGTGCATTATTAGATGTATATGATAAAGATGCATGGTATACTCATTGGTATTATTGGGTGCTTGGTATTGTATGTTTAATTTTACCCGCTGTTATTATGTTTATAATATTTTATCTTCAAATACTTACAAAAGTGTGCAAACACTTAGAGGTGCCAGGAGAGGAAATATATGTATCTGCTTATACGTGGATTTTATGTTTTATTATTCCTATAATAGGATGGGTATTTTTAAGCGTTTTAATAATTTATCTTCATATATGGTATTTAGTTAAACTATATCAAGGAAAAGGTGAACAATATATATAAAAATAGTATAAATAGTTACTATTTTTTTAAATTTATGATATACTTTTATAGGTGATTTGAAATGCAAAATAGAAGCGAACTTAGAAAAGAATGTATGACTATTTTATATCAAATAGAAATATATGAAAAAAATAATATTGAATATAATATAGAAAGCGTTATTAAGGAATCCGCACCTATTGAAAATGAATTTGTAAAAGATGTTGTTTATGGTGTACTTACCTATAAAAATGAATTAGATGAAATCGCAAATAAATACTTAAATACGTGGAGTATAGATAGGCTTGGTAATACTGATAAAGCAATTATACGTATGGGTATATTTGAACTACTTTATATGGATACTCCTGATATTGTCGCAATAAATGAAGCGATAGAACTTGCAAAAACTTATAGCGATGATAGTGTTAGAAAAATGATAAATGGTGTACTTGATAAAGTATATCACAATAAGTAGGGTGATGTTATGCAAGATAAATATTTAACTGTAACTGCAATTACAAGATATTTAAAAGCAAAATTTGATTCAGACAGCAATTTAAAAACAGTGTTTTTAAAAGGAGAAATATCAAACTTTAAAGCACATACTACTGGTCATTTGTATTTTTCAATAAAAGATGAGAAAAGTAAAATAAATGCGATAATGTTTCGAGCAAATGCTAATAAGATAAATTTTACACCTATGGATGGCTCAAAAGTATTAGTATGTGGAAGAATAAGTGTATATGAGGCAACAGGAGGCTATCAAATATATGTAGATGAAATGCTTGAAGATGGTGTTGGTAATTTATATGTGGCTTTTGAAAAACTAAAAAAAGAACTTGCAAAAGAAGGATTATTTGATGAAAAACATAAGAAAAAAATACCAAGTATTCCAAAAAGAGTAGGTGTTATAACCGCACCTACTGGAGCGGCAGTAAGAGATATAATTACTACTATTAAAAGACGTTTTCCAATATGTGAAACAATACTTTTTCCATCTCTTGTACAAGGAGAAAATGCCAAGGAAAGCATTGTAAGAAATATTGAAAAAGCAAGTAACTATGATTTAGATGTTTTAATCGTTGGACGTGGCGGTGGGTCTATTGAAGATTTATGGCCATTTAATGAAGAGATTGTCGCAAGAGCAATTTATGACTGTAAAATACCAGTGATAAGTGCGGTAGGGCATGAAATTGATTTTACAATTAGTGATTTTGTTGCCGATTTAAGAGCTCCAACACCTACTGCGGCCGCGGAACTTGCTGTACCTAATATGACTGATTTATTAAAGCATATAAACCAATTAAAAATAAGACTTAGCGAGGCTATAAACAAAATAATAAACTATCAAAAATTGTACTTAGATTCAATAAAAAGTTCTTATGTTATAAAAAGTCCAATGGTAATGTTTGATAGTAAAAAACAATTAATTGCCCTTACTAATGAAAAACTTAATACCATTATGTTAAATAAAATATCAAAAGAAAAAGATAGGCTTAATAATATTAAAAAATCAAATGCTTTAATCAATCCCAATAATTTAGTAAAAGACAAACAAGAAAGTATTACATCAATGGCTAAAAGAATTACAGAATTGTTTTATATGAATTTAGATAAAGAAAAAACAAAACTTGAATATTTGAAAAAATCAAATATACTTAGAAATCCAAGTATATTATATAAAAATGAACAAAAAGAGTTAAATAATATTATTGATAAATTAGAACTATTAAATCCATTAAAAATAATAGGTAGGGGTTATAGTATTACATATAGTGGTGATAAAATAGTCAAAAAAATATCACAAGTAAAATCAAATGATGAATTAAAAATAAAAGTAACTGATGGTTTTATTAGTACTAAGGTTACAAAAACGGAGGTATTATAATGGAAAGAAAATTTGAAGATAAAGTAAAAGAATTAGAAGAAATAATTGCCACACTTGAAAGCGGTGAGGTTTCCCTTGATGAATCAATTGAAAAATATACTAAGGCTATGAAACTTGTTAAAGAATGTGACAGCCAGCTTAAAAATATTGAAGAAAAAGTTAATAAAATAGTAGCCGAAGATGGCTCATTAGAAGACTTTACTCCTGAATCTTAGGAGTTTTTTCTTGAAATAAATATAAAAATCATATATAATAATAGCGGTGATAAAATGAAAAACTGTACAATTTTATGTAATCCGAATAGTGGTTCAAATGATAAAGAAAAAATAATTGAAAGTTTTAAACAAATTCTTATGAAAAATGGTTATAACTGTGATGTTGTATTTACAAAATATGGAGGGCATGCTAAAAAAATAGTTTCAAGTATAAATAAAACTGATTTACTTATTTCTCTTGGTGGAGATGGTACTTTTAATGAAGTTGTTAATGGTAACTTAGAAAGAAAAGAAAAAATTTTACTTGCTCATATACCACTAGGAACTACTAATGATTTAGGTGCAATGTTTGGCATGGGAAAAGACCCTATAAACAATTTAAAATTATTATTAAATGGTAAAGTAAAAAAAATGGACATTTGTACAATAAATGATGTACCTTTTGTATATGTCGCCGGTCTTGGGAAATTTATAAATGTTGCTTATGATACACCAAGAAAGTTAAAAAAAAGGTATGGTTATTTTGCTTATTTAATAGAAGGTGTAAAATCATTTTTTAGTAAAACAAACTTATTTGAACTTACCTATGAAGAAGATGGAAAAAAATGTACAGGGCTTTATTCTTTTGTTTTAATTTGTAATGCAAGTAGAATGGGTGGATTTGACTTTTTTAAGAATGTAAAACTTGATGATGGTCAAATGGAAATTTTACTTTGTAATCTTAGAACAAAAAAAGAAATGCTTAAAAGTTTATATTATTTAAAAACAAGCGATATTACGAAAGTACCAGGCTTTTACTTTTTTAGAAGCAAACACATTAAAATAACTCTTAAAGAAGAGCCTAGAAAAGACTGGTGTATAGATGGAGAAAAATATAAGGACAGATCAAAAGTATTTGATATAAAAATTGATAAAAGTGTTGACATGCTTTTACCACAATCGGAAATTGATAATATATTTTTAAAATAACGTAGATATAAATTTGCGATTTTTTGCTGTTTTTGATATAATTATTTAGGTTTTACTGAAAGAAAGGAGAGAAAAAATGAGTAAAATAAAAATTTTTGCTTTGGGTGGGCAAAATGAAAATGGAAAAAATATGTATATAGTAGAAGTTGATAAAGATATTTTTGTTTTTGATGCCGGCTTAAAGTACGCGGATGATAAAATGCTTGGAATTGATTATATAATTCCAACATATGATTATTTAAAGAAAAATAAAAATAGGATAAAAGGGGTTTTTATTACCCACGGACATGATGAACATATGGGGGCACTTTCTAATATTTTAAAGGAATTGCCTACAATAAAAGTATATGCGACTGCATTTACTTTGGAAATTATTAAGGAGGAATTTCAAAAAGAAAATTTGCCACTTGATAATTTAATTTTAATAAAGCCACATAGAAAGATAAATTTTGGGGATAACAGCATATTTCCAATTTTACTTACCCATACCGTACCAGATGCGGTAGGTTATGCTTTATATACTAAGGATGGAGTTATTTTCTATACGGGTAATTTTGTTTTTGATCCAACAATGCTTGGACATTATAAAACTGATATTGGGAAACTTGCTTATGTTGGGAAACAAGGTGTATTATGTTTACTTTCGGAGTCTTTATACGCTGATAAAAAAGGATTTACATCACCAAGACACCGCACAAGCGAGGTGATTAGTGAAATCTTAAATAAAAATGAAGGTAGAATTTTATATAATATTTATCAGGCACAACTTTATAGAATACAAGAGTTATTTAATGAAATAAAACTTACTGATCGAAATGTTGTAATTATGGGTAAAAGACTTGAAAATGTTATTTTAAAAGCTATTGATATGAAATACTTAGATTTTGATAAAAAAAGAATTTCTTCTATACATCATGTAAATGATGAAAAAATAGTTGTTATTGTATCTGATGAAATGGAAAGGCCTTTTTCTAACTTACAAAGAATTGTAAAAGGATACGATAAATTTATTAAAATAGATGAACAAGATACAGTTGTATTCGCATCTCCAATTATTGATGGTATGGAAAGTACTGCAACTAGGCTTATGGATAATATTGCAAAAATAGGTGCTAATATAGTCGCACTATCTGCTAAAAAATATTTATCACATCACGCATCTTCTGAGGATTTAATGCTTATGATAGATTTAATGAAACCAAAGTATTATATGCCAGTTATTGGTGAATATCGTCATCAAGTCGCAAACAAAAATGCCGCTAAAATGGTTGGTATGAAAGATGAAGATATTTTACTTAAATTAAATGGAGAAGTTGCTTATTTTGAAAATGGCAAATTAGTAGATAAAAATATGAAAGTACCAGTTGATGATATTTTAATTGATGGATTATCAGCCGGTGATGTAGGGGAACTTGTTCTTAAAGATAGAGATTTATTAAGTGACAACGGTATTGTTATTATTACTGCTACTATTGATAAAAAAACCAAAGAATTACTTGCAGGACCTGAAATTTTAACTAGGGGATTTATATTTGTAAAAGAAAATACCGATCTTATTAAAAAAGCCCAAACTATTTCACTTGATGTTATTAAAGAAAATATCAAAGAAAATTATGTTGATTTTTCAAAAATTAAAAATGATGTTAGAGATAAAGTTGGAAAATTCTTCTATAAAGAAACAGAATGTAAACCAATGGTGCTTATTGTTATTGAAGAAGTGTAATACTTCTTTTTTGTATTAAATACTATATAATTAGTTTAAGAGAGAATATCACTAATATAAGCTTTAAAATATATATTATATAAGATAATTTAATAAAAATTGGAATTGTTTTTGACTTTTTTTTGAAAAAAAATTTATTTCCAAATTTCGACATAGTACTTGTTAAAATAAAAATAATGCGATATAATGTTATAGTACTTACGCGTTAGGAGGACGATTATGAAAAAATTAACTAGACATAAGGTTTCGTTTATTATTTCTTTAATAATAACACTTTTACTTATTGCTTCGGCGGGGTATTTATTTTATAACTTATTGTTACTCAAAAATATTGAAACTGTACTTAGAATGGTAGTAATTGGAGTACTTAGTTTTATAATATTACTTTTAATTTTATTTAATATAAGATTTTTAAAAAGATTTAAAAAATTAAAATTAGTAATTGTATTAGTTTTAATGATACTTTTAACTTGTACACAGGCTTTTGTAGCTTATAATATAAATAAAATTTATGATTCTTTAGATAAAGTATCAGATAATTCTGAATATACTATTCATTCTGCTAGTATAGTAACACTTTCTGAAAACAAGGTAAAAAAAGTTGATGATATCGATAAGGACGACGTACTTGGCGTTTTAGAAGATGAAACAAGTGTTGAGGGTTCTATTATTCCAAGTGAAATTATTAAAAAGAAAGAGTTAATAAATGAAACAAAGGAATATTCTAGTTATATTGCTTTAATAGATGCTTTAAAAGCTGGTGAAGTTAGCTATATTTTCTTACCAACTAATTACCCAGTAATGTTTAGTTCAATGGAAGGTTATGAAGATATTGCGGACACTACAAAGATAATTTATACCCAAACTAAAAAGGTAAAAAAAGAAAGTGAAACAAAAGATACTAAACCTATTACTGAACCATTTACAATTCTTTTAATGGGAGTTGATAGTGAAAAAGAAAATCTTGCGGACAGTTCATTTAATGGGGATTCTTTAATGGTTATTACGTTTAATCCAAAAACATTAAGTTCTACAATTTTAAGTATTCCAAGGGATTCATATGTTCCAATTGCGTGCTTTGCTGGTCAAAGAAAAAACAAAATAACTCATGCTGCTTGGCAAGGTGAATCTTGTATGCAAAAGACAATTGAAAATTTCCTTGATATAGATATTGACTATTATGTAAAAATAAACTTTAAAGGTGTTGTTAAATTAGTAGATACCTTAGGTGGTATTAAAGTAGATGTACCATATAGTTTATGTGAACAAAATAGTAGTAGACAGTGGGGAAGTAATACAGTATATATTGAAAAAGGTCTTCAAACTTTAAATGGTGAACAAGCTTTAGCGTATTCTCGTAATAGACATCCAAATCCTAGTATGTGTTCTAGTAAATGGACTAATTATACAAGTAATGACTTTATAAGAGGCCAGCATCAACAGGAAGTTGTTCAGGCATTATTAAATAAATTTAAAGATATAAAAGACTTAAATACGGTATATAATTTATTAGATACGATTAGTTCTAGTATGTCAACAAATATGAGTACTGAACAAATATTATCACTATATAATATATTAAAAGATGTTGCGAAAAAAGCAGGTTCATCCACTGAACTTAGTGATGTACTTGGTATTCAAAAATTATATTTAAGTGGTAAAGATGCTAGAATAGTTGATTATGGTGGTACTAATTTATCGTTATATAACTATGTTTTATATGATGAAAGTGTAAAAGCCGTAAGTGATGCAATGAAAGTTAATTTAGGCCTTAAAAAAGAAAAAGTAGTTAAGAAATTTAGTTTTAATATTAATGAACCATATGAAGAAAAAATAATTGGTAAAATGGATAGTGGAACTACCAGTGTAACAACTCTTCCAAGTTTTGTTGGAAAAACACTTAGTTATGTTAATAGTTTTTGTGGTACAAATGGTATTAAAGTAAATGTTAACTATGTAACGAGTTCCGGTACGGTTGGAACAGTAATAAATCAAAGTGTTTCGGCGGGAGCTAGTGTAAGTGATGTTAAATCAATTACTGTAAGTGTTATTGAAAAAAATACTACTAAATCAGAAGTTACTACTAAAAAGGAAGAAACTAAACAAGATACTACTGAAGATAAAAAAACAGAAGTAGATCCATCAGCAAAATCAACTGTTCCTAATAATGATGATAATGCTAATGCACCCAAACAAGAAGAAAATGATAACCAATAATCAAGTTTTTGCTTGGTTTTTTGGTCTTAAAAGATAAAAATATAATACAATAAAAAAAGGAGATGATAAAAATGGAATATACTGATTTTTTAATAAGACTTTTAACGGCATTTTTTCTAAGTTTTTCAGTTGGCCTTGAAAGACAGTGGAGAAGACGTGCAATAGGGTTACGTACTAATGTGCTTGTATGTATTGGTGCATTTCTTTTTGTAACAGTTCCAGTTATGATCGGTAGTAGTGATTTAAAAATACCTGCTCAGGTAGTGTCTGGTATAGGTTTTTTAGGAGCTGGAGTAATTTTAAAAGATGGCTTAAATATTAGGGGGCTTAATACAGCTGCGACTCTTTGGTGTAGTGCGGCTTTAGGTGTACTTTGCTCATATGGTCTTATTTTAGAAGCAACTACTGGTACATTATTTATTTTAATGGCTAATATTTTGCTTAGATATATTACAAGGAAACTTATGAAACATAACCTTGCAAATGTGAAAGACTATATAATTACCGTAGTAACTAGTAAAGAAAAAGAACTTATTTTAAGGACTACTTTAATACAAGGACTTAGTGAAGAAGCAATATCAGTAAGTGGTCTTGAAACATCGGAAAGAGAAAACAATAGAATAGAAATTGAAATATTTGTTAGTATGGATGGTAAAACGGAAGAGGCATTAAAACATTTAATAACAAGATTTACAATGGAACCGGGAGTATTTTATGTTGGCTATAAAATGGATAAAAGTAATTTATTAGATGATGATGATAGTTAAAAAGTGTAAAGTGATTAAAAAAAATGAAAAACGATGTTAAAGGTATTTAATTTTTAAAAAATATATGATAAAATATATAATAGCAAAATAAGGAGGATAAACGATGGGTATTATTCAAAAGATTATAAAAGATGATGTTGATGTCTTTTCAGCACCTGACCAGTACTATGATTTAAAAGTCGAAGAGTCTCTTACCGAAGAAGGCGGTGCGAAAATGATTTTGCTTGAACCAAGAGCATACTCAGAGTCTCAGCAAATTGCTGACCATTTAAAAAAAAGAAACACTGTTGTGGTTAATTTAAAAAGAGTTACTCCTGACCAAGCAAAAAGAATAGTAGATTTTTTAAGCGGAACAATATATGCGATAAATGGTGGACTACAAAAAATAGGTGGAGGAATTTTTCTTTGTACACCAAATAATGTAAAAGTTCAAGGTAAAATAACTGGTGAAACCGATGGTAAAGGTATACATGATAATGATGATATAAATATTGAGTGGTAATTTAAAAAAAAATGTGCTATAATATAGGGCACTGGGTGAGGTAGATAATATGGAAAAATTTAATCGAGTACTTCGCGGCTATGACCCAGATGAGGTTAATTCTTTCTTAGACCAAGTTATTTCAAAAGTTGAAAACATGGTAAAAGAATTAGATATGAAAAATGAAGAATTAAAAAAGGCGAAAGAAGAGAATGCCACTTTAAGGGGCGAAATATCAAAAATTGATAAGTTAAAAGAAAAACTTTCACAATATGAAAGAATGGAAGGCACGCTAAATAAAGCAATTATTATGGCACAAAAAACATCCGATCAATTAAAAGTTGCGGCTCATAGAGAAAGCGAAATAATGATTGATGATGCGAAAAAAAATGCTAGCCGTATTGTGAATGAGGCACTTATGCGGGCAGAAAAGATTGAAAATGATGCAATGTTATTAAAAAGAAATGTAAATGTCTTTAAAAGAAGACTTAGAAGCATTATACAATCACAACTTGAAACAATTGATGATATTGATAAAATAGAACTTTAAAACAAATGATGGAGACGGTATATTAATGTTTTTTAAAGAGAGTTAGTGTTTGGTGTGAACTAATAAAATATAATATACAAATCACTCTTGATGTGTTTTTTTGAAAGTAGTAGAAAAAAACGGTAACGCGTTATAGTTTAGAGATAAGCAAGCTTATAAAATAAGGTGGTACCACGTTTAATACGTCCTTATATTATGGGCTTTTTTTAGGAGGAAAATATATGGAATACAAAGATACTTTACTTATGCCAAAAACAGAATTTAAAATGAGAGGTAATTTACCTGAAAATGAAAAAATTCAAATAAAACAATGGGATGAAATGGATTTATATAATAAAATAAGAGAAAAAAACAAAGGAAATAAGCCATTTGTTCTTCATGATGGCCCACCATATGCTAATGGTAATATACATATAGGTCATTCGCTTCAAAAAATATTAAAAGATTTTATTAACCGCTATAAAATGATGGAAGGATATTATGTTACATTTATTCCTGGTTGGGATACTCACGGACTTCCTATTGAACAAGCAGTTACTAATAGTGGAATTAATCGAAAGGAAATGTCTAATAGTGAGTTTAGAAAGTTATGTGAAGAATATGCTTTAAAACAAGTAGAAATACAAAAAACTGATTTTAGAAGATTAAGCATCCTTGCTGACTGGAATAATCCATACATTACATTAAAAAAAGAATATGAGTCAAGACAAATAGAGGTATTCGCTAAAATGGCGAAACAAGGTTTGATTTTTAAAGGCTTAAAACCAGTATATTGGTCACCTAGCAGTGAAACTGCCCTTGCTGAGGCGGAGATTGAATATAAGGATCGTAAGGACCCATCAATATTTGTATGCTTTAAAGTATTTGATGGCAATGAATTTGTAAGTAAAAATGATAACTTAGTTATTTGGACAACAACCCCTTGGACATTACCAGGTAATAGTGCAGTTGCGGTAGGTGAAGAATTTGTATATGCAAAAATATGTTATAATGAACAAAATTATATTATCGCAAGTTCTTTAATCAATGATTTAGTGAAAGAATTTAATTTTGAAGACTATAAGATTATATCAACATTTACTGGTGATAAATTAGTTGGAATTAACTATACTCATCCATTTATGCAAAAAATTAGCCCAGTAGTTTCTGGACATCATGTAACACTAGATGCGGGAACAGGACTTGTTCATATTGCACCTGGCTATGGTGAAGATGACTTTATTATTGGTAATAAATATTCGCTTCCAATGATAAATGGTGTTAATGATGATGGTACATTAAATGAAAAATCAGGTATGTTTGAAGGATTATTTTTTGAAGATGCTAATAAAGAAATTACTAAATGGTTAGATGAAAACGGTTATTTGCTTAAACTTAAATTTATTAAGCATTCATATCCACATGACTGGCGTACTAAAAAACCAATTATTTTTAGAGCGACTAATCAATGGTTTTGCAGTGTAGATAAAATAAGAGATAAATTATTAAATGAAATTGAAAATAATATATCTTTCCATACTCCTTGGGGTAAGAAAAGACTTTATAATATGATTAAAGATAGGGGAGATTGGTGCATTTCAAGGCAGCGTGCTTGGGGAGTTCCTATTCCAATTTTCTATAATGAAGATGGTACAGAAATAATTGATTATGATGTTATGATGCATGTTTCAAAATTATTTAGAGAGTACGGTTCTAATATTTGGTTTGAAAAAGAGGCCAAAGAATTACTACCAAATGGTTATAAAAATCCTGCATCTCCAAATGGAAACTTTACAAAAGAAGAAGATATTATGGATGTATGGTTTGACTCAGGCTCTTCATTTAATGGAGTTTTAGTTGAAAGAAATATTCCATATCCTGCTGATGTTTACTTAGAAGGCTCTGACCAATATCGTGGTTGGTTTAATTCCTCTTTAATTTGTAGTGTCGCCGCATATGATAAAGCACCTTATAAACAATTATTGTCAACAGGTTTTGTTTTAGATTCCAAGGGATTTAAAATGAGTAAAAGCCTAGGTAATGTTGTAAAACCTATGGACATTGTTAAGACAAGTGGTGCTGATGTACTTAGATTATGGGCGGCAAGTGTAGACTTTACTGAGGATGTTCGTTTCGGTGATGAACTATTTAATGGCGTCAAAGAAAGTTATAGAAAAATAAGAAATACATATAGGTTTATGCTTGGTAATTTGTTTGATTTTAATGATAAGGATAAAGTCCCTTATGATAAAATGCCAAGCAGTGATAAATATATGATGATACTTTTAAATGACTTAATAAACGATGTTAAAAGTTCTTATGACAATTATAATTATCAAGAAATATATAAAACTATAAATAATTATATTTCAAATTTATCTAATTTTTATTTAGATTTTACAAAGGACATTTTATATATAGAAAAAGCAGATTCTTTATCAAGAAGAAGTGTACAAACTGTTTTATATGAAACATTATATGCTTTAATAAGATTACTAGCACCAATTCTTCCTTACACAAGTGAAGAGGTTTATAAAAAAATGCCTATTGTAAAGGAAGAAAGCGTTCATTTGGAAAGAATGCCAGAAGTAAAAAAATATAAAGATGAAAAAGAATTAAAAGACACTTGGAATGTATTTTTCAGTATTAAAAGTGATGTTTATAAGGCTCTTGAAAAAGCTAGAGAAGATAAAATTATTGGTAAATCATTAGAGGCCAAAGTACGCCTAAATTTACTTGAAGAAGATAAACAAGCATTAAAACCAATACTTAATAATTTAAAACAACTATTTATTGTAAGTGATGTTGTTATTACTACTGATGAATTAGAAAATTATGATTACTGTAAGGTAGAAGTATCTAAGTTTAATGGTAAAAGATGTGAAAGATGTTGGAATTATTTTAATGAAATGGATTTAACTGATAATATTTGTCCAAGATGTATGGAAGTATTAAAAGATTAACTATAAGGGTAAAACTTTGTAGTTTTTTTTGATAATATGATAGAAAAGTTAAATTTTTTTTCATTTCTTGCAGGAATTTTTATTTTTATCTTGTATCATATATATAGAGAGGAATTTTTATATATGTTAATACGTTTAAATTAACAATTTAGATAGTAGGGTATTAATGTAAAAAATATATGAACAATTAAAATTCATTCTCTAGTGAGTATTATATACTAATTATAAAAAAACCAACATTAAGGGGGAATCTTTATGGAAATTATAAAAATAAAAAATTTACAAAAAACATATGGTAAAGAAAATAACAAAATAACTGCACTAGATAATATAAATCTGACAGTAAAAAAAGGAGAATTTATTGCGATAATAGGTCCAAGCGGTAGCGGAAAATCAACACTTATGCATATGCTAGGATTGATGGATGATTTTGATAGTGGAGGCATTTATATAAATAAAATAGATATAAGTACACTAACCGAAGAAGAAAAAACAAAATTTAGAAGAGATAATATAGGTTTTGTATTTCAGTTTTATAATTTATTACCAGTTTTAACATTAAAAGAAAATATTATTTTACCAGCACTACTTACGGGTAAAAAACCAAAAAACTATGAAAGGCTTGCAAATACGTTAAAAATAAAAGAAAAAGAAAACAGTATGCCAAATGATGTATCAGGTGGTCAACAACAACGCACTGCTATCGCAAGAGCACTTATAAACAAACCTGCAATACTACTTGCCGATGAACCAACAGGTAACCTAGATAGTGAAAACGCTAAAAAAACAATGAAAATATTAAAGTATTATAATAAACTTGGACAAACTATTATACTAGTAACACATGATTTAGAACTTGCAAAAAATGCTAAAAGAATTATTACAATAAAAGACGGTAAAATTGCAAAGGATGAAATCAATGAAAAACGTTGTAATAGGAAACCTAAAACATACTAAAAAAACCTTAATAACATTACTTATTAGTATAATTACTGCATTTATATTAGTATTTATTACCACTTTTATATTTTCTAGTGTATATACATATATGGTAGATAATATAAAAAAAGAAAAGGGAGATTTTCATGTAAAAATAAAAACAAACTTGTATGGTCTTGAAACAGTTTCAAAAATAAAAAAAATAAAATGGGAAAAAGACTATGTATATATTACCTATAACAATATAAAAAATACATATCAAGAAACAAAACAATTATGTAAAAAAGTAGTTTGTAAAAGCATTAACTATAACGAAGCATACCTTTCTATAAAAGGTGTAAGTAAAAATAAAAATATGCTTAAAACATTTAAGTATTTAATTATAGTAGTACTTTTAACTATTTTAATTAGTACGTCATTTATAATATATAATATTTATAAAATATGTTTATACCAAAAGTATAAGCAAATAAGCATCCTTAAAAGCATAGGAACTACAAATATACAAATAATAAAAATGCTTATTATAGAAAACTTAATAATATGCTTAATAGCGTTACTGATTAGTATAATATTAAGTATATTAATTATATTTATATTAACTACTATACTAAATAACCTATTAAAAGATTTGATAACCTTTAAAATAAATATAAAATTTTTATCATTTTCTATAATATTTATTTTATTGTTAGTATTATTTATCACACTTATTCCTATTGTTAAGCTAAATAAAACACCTTTGAAAATTACAAATATGGAATATAAAAACAAAAAAATAAATGAAAATAATATACTAGTAATACTTGGAAAAGCAAACTATAAAAGAAGTAAAAGTCATTATAAGCCAGTAATAATAAGTTTAGTTATATGTACATTTTTATATAGTACGTTTAGTATATTACTAAACTATACTACTAAAATAATACATACTTATGTAAGCGTTCCAAAATATGATACACAAATTACTTATAATGATCAAAACAAGTATGAAACTTTAAATAAATTTGGAAAAGAAAATGCAAGTAAATATAAAATATATAAATATTGTACATTTCAAATAGAGTATAATAATAGAAAAGTAAACTTATTTTTACTTGAAGGGAATAATTATTTTATAAATAAATCAGAAACAACTATTTTAAAAAACAATAAAATAATTAGAGAAAATAAAAAATACTATAAAAATAAAATACAAATAGATGTAGGTGGTAAAAAGTTAAATTTAAAAGAAAACAATACTATTCCATATGGATTTGAAACAATGCTTACAAAAGATAATTTAATTGCTTTTTATAAAGATATAAATATTGTGTGTGAGCCAAAAGTAACTATGTTTATGAAAAATAAAACAAATAAAAAAATAACTGCTGATTATTATGTTGATATGAAAAAAGGAAGAATGCTTGTTGATAATATGATTTTCGCACTTAAATTACTATTTTACAGTATAATAATTTTAACTCTTTTAGTAGGTATATCATCGATAATAACTGCATCATTTTTAAGTATGGAATATCGAAAAAAAGAATTTGGTATTTTAAAAAGTATTGGTTTTTCAAAATTTAATGAACTAATTACCTTAGAAAGTATATTTATTGCATTTAACTCTTTTATAATTTCTTTTCCATTAGTAACTCTTTTAAATTTTATTACTAATGAAATAATAAATAATATAGTAGATATAAAATTTACTTATTTTTATAAACCACTTATTTTTTGTCTTTTAATAAGTATTATACTAATAAAAATAGTAATGAGTTTTTTATATAAGAAATATGAAAAAGCAAATATTGTAGATTTAATTTATAACGAAAGGATTTAACTTTTAATAATAAAATGCTATAATATAATATAGAAAGAGTGATGTTATGAAAGTAGTTATAAGTGCCGGTGGTACTGGTGGTCATATTTATCCGGCTCTTGCCATCATAAATAAAATAAAGGAAAAAGAGCCTGATAGTAAGTTTTTATATATTGGTACTCATAATAGAATGGAAAATGAAATAGTACCTAAAAGAGGTATTCCATTTAAGTCTATTGAAATATATGGGTTTAATAAAAAGAAACCTTTAAAAAATGTTAAAACATTAAAATGTTTAATTAAGGGTTATAATAATTGTAAAAAATGGATTAAAGAGTTTAATCCTGATATTGTAATTGGCGTTGGTGGATATGTTACAGTACCGGTTATTATGGCTGGTAAAAAACTTGGTATTAAAACATTTATTCATGAACAAAATTCTATTGCGGGAAAATCAAATATATTTCTTCAAAAATACTGTGATTTAATTGGAGTGTCTTTTGAAAACTCTAAAAAATATTTAACAAAAACAAAGACTTATTTAACAGGTAACCCTTGTAGTGAAGAGGCATTAAAAACAAAACCTATTAGTAAAAAAATGTTTGGCTTTGATGAAGGGAAAAAGTTAGTTTTAATTGTTATGGGCTCTCTTGGTGCAAATACTTTTAATAAGTATTTACTTAGTATTATTTCAAAATTTAAAGATAAAGATTATCAAATATTATGGGTTACTGGAAAAAATGCTTATGAAGATATAAGCAAAAATAAAATGCCAAATAATGTAAAGGCAGTACCTTTTATTGAGGGTATGACTGGTATTATGAAAAATACTGATTTAATGGTTACAAGGGCTGGTGCGTCAACTCTTAGTGAAATTATTTCATTAGAAATTCCAGCAATTTTAATTCCATCTCCTTATGTTGCAAATAATCATCAATATATAAATGCAATGGATTTAGTTAGTAAAAATGCAGGTATTATGCTTGAAGAAACTAATTTAAAAGAAGATGTACTTATTAAAAAAATAGATGATGTTATAAATGATAAGGAAAAAATATATAGTATTAAAAATAATTTAAAATCATTTAAAGTTGTGAATTCTGCGGAAATAATATATAATAAAATAAAAGAACTAATAAAGTAGGTGGCTTATGGCTAAAAAAAAGGTAAAAAAAAGAAAATTAAGCATGAAAAAGTTTAAGTGGTTTTTAATTTTGGTTTTCATTGTTTCTATTGGTTTAATGGCTTTAAATAATTTAAAAATAACAAGTATCACTGTACGTGGCAATACACTTTATAGTGAATGGGAAATAATTGAAAAAGCGGGGCTTTCTAATTATCCTAGTACTCTTCAAAATTTAAGTACTAACATTAAATCAAAATTAGAAAAAGATCCATATATAAAAAATGCTAAGGTTACTAAAACTTTATTTACTAAGGTTAATATAACTGTTGATGAAAATTTACCTTTATTTTACTATGCACCACTTCATAAAACTGTTTTAGAAGACAAAACTGAGACAAATGATAATTTTTCAGTACCTACGGTTATTAACTATATTCCAGATAAGCTTTATTCTAAGTTTTTAAAGAATATGGCAAATACAAATTATGGAGTTGTTAAAAGAATTTCGGAAATAAAATATGACCCAAATGATGTAGATGATGGAAGATTTTTGTTAACAATGAATGATGGCAATTATGTTTATTTAACTTTAAATAAGTTTGATAAAATAGATAATTATTTTGATATTATAAAAGAATTTAATAATAAAAAAGGAATACTTTATTTAGATTCCGGAGAATATTTTAAAGTGATAGGGTGATAAAATGGAATATTTAAAAAGAATTATATTTGTACTATTGTTAATATGTGGTTTTATACTATTTTTCCATTTGTTTATATTTCTTTTGTTTTTTGGTATAATTAGTTATATTGGTTATAAAGTTTATATAAAAATAACAAAACCTAAGGAAGAATTTGTAAGTAAAAAGATAAATAATGTTGTAATTGATGCTGAATATACGGAAAGGTGAAAATATGAAAAAGGGATTTACTTTAATAGAACTTCTTGCGGTTATTGCTATACTAGCTATTCTTTTAATTACTATTGTACCTAATGTAAATAAAATTTTAGGTAGAAGTAAAGAAAATTTAAATAATGAACAAATTAAAGAAATTGAAAATAGTGCGAGATCTTGGGGTGTTAGTAATTTGTATTTAAAAAATGGAAAACCAAGTAAAACTTTTGTTACTATTAGTGAACTTAAAGAAACTGGTTTTTTAGAAGATAAAACGGTTAAAGATTTAATTGAAAACGATGAACTTACTGAAGAGACCAAAATATGTATAACATATGAAAGTAATCAGTATGTCTATAAATTAAAAGGAGATTGTTAGTATGAAAGGATTTACTTTGATAGAACTTTTGGCTGTACTTGCTGTAATTGGTATAGTGGGTTTAATTACCACAGTAAGTGGTGTGTCTATATTAAACGTTAACAAGGAAAAACTTTATAATGAGCAAATTGCTAATATAGAAAAGGCGGCAAAAAATTATCAAATAGAAACCGGAACCGAAGAAAATATTACTTTAGAAGAATTAGCGGGAAAAGGCTATTTAGATAGTAGTGATTTAAAAAATCCAAAAACAAATGAAAAATTATGTGGTTATGTTAGTGTATCTTTTACTGAAAATCAATATTATTTTAATTTTATAGAAAGTAAGTGCTAGACATTTCTTTTTTTAATTTATATGTTATATTTATAATAGGGAGCTGATTTAAATGTATGATATAAATTTCAAAAATGTTAAAAAAGGAATAAAAATTTATAATTACTGTATAGTATTTTTATTATTTTTTCTTGCTATTTTCATTTATATTCCAGTATCAAATTATTTAAAATTTAAAAGTTTAGATGGTAGTATGATGTCAAGTGATGTAATTATAAAATCTGAATATGATGATGACAAAGAAATGTATAGGGCAATATATTACTTTGATGTAGATGGTAATAGATATAGTTGCCAGTCATCTAGTTTATCAAGTATAAGCCCAGTTAGTTCCAATAAAATTGTTTATTATGATACTAAAAACCCATCAAAATGTATGACGGAAGACGACAAAAATTTAGATTCTATTTATGTGATTACACTTATAATATTATTTATAGTTATATTGTTGTTATCACAAAAAAATTTAAAGATAGTTAAAAGAATAAAAAACATAAAAGAATTAAATACCAAAGGGAAATTAGTTAAAAATTTACCATATTTATTGGAAGATTCTGGAATAGAAATAATGGGTCATAAAATACAAGTTCCATATATATATTATAAATTAAAAGATGAAAGAATAGTTAAGTTAAAAGGCGATCCAAGATATGATAAAAAAATTGTTGATAGTGATGGGATGGTTGATTTAATTATTGATGAAGACAACCCTGATAATTATTATATTGATTTTGAAATAAATAGATTATCTGGAAATTTACCTGAAGATTACAGTACTGATGATATGAAAATTGAACCAAGTACTATGCCAAACAAAGATGTTATATTACCTGATGAGCTAGAATCAATTATGAAAGTATTAAATCCAAATGAATATGTTAAAAGGGTTAGAGAAAAAGCAAATAAAGAAAGTAATGACAAAGATGATATTGAAACACTTACATTGTAGGTGTTTTTTTAATGTTTTAATTTTAACTAAAACATATATTATTATAGGGTGAAGTAAATGTTAAATGATTTAAGTATAGGCCAAAGGGCTAAAATAATAAAAGTTGATGCGAATAAGGACATTAAAAGAAGACTTTTAGACATGGGGTTTGTAAAGGGTACTATTGTAGAAAAAGTATTAGTTAGTTCTAGTATGGTGGCTTATTATATTAAAGGTACAGTTATCGCACTTAGAAAGAGCGATACTAAAAATATTATGGTGGAGGAATGTAATGAAAATTGGTTTAGTTGGTAATCCTAATGTAGGAAAAAGTTCTATTTTTAATAATTTAACTGGTATGCACCAGCACACAGGCAATTGGCCTGGTAAAACTGTTTTAAAAGCCAGTGGCATTAAAAAATATAAGAATGTAGAATATTTAATTGAAGATTTACCTGGTACTTATTCTTTAATGGCCCATTCTAAGGAAGAAGAAGTAACAAGGGATTATATTTATAATGAAGATTATGATGCTTTAATTATTGTATGTGATGCCGTATGTTTAGAGCGTAATTTAAATTTAGTTCTTCAAATACTTGAAATAACTAATAAGGTTTTAATATGTGTAAATTTAATGGATGAGGCAAAAAAGAAAAAAATAGATATAAATATCGAAAGGTTATCTAAAATATTAAATGTTCCAGTAATAGGCACGTGTGCGAGAAATAAAAAAAATATCAATGATATTATGGAAAAATTAAGTAAAATTTGTTTAAAAGAAAAAGGGTATTTAAAGATAGAATATGATGAATATTTAAGTGAATGTATAAATATGCTTAAAAATTATGCATCTAGTGGTAATAAAGATTTATATGCTTTAAATTTACTTGTTAATGGAAATAATGAAGATGTAACAAACGCTTTAAATTATTTGTATGAAAAGGGTGTTAAAAAAGAGGATATTGAAACTTTAATATTAGAAAGTATTACTAATAAGGCCAGTGATATTGCATCTAGTGTAGTTACTTATAGAAAAAAAGATTATAACAAAAGAGATAGGCTTATTGATAAAATTGTTACTCATAAAATACTTAGTATTCCTTTTATGCTTATGCTTTTACTATTTGTTTTTTGGATAACAATAGTAATTGCAAATTATCCAAGCAATTTTTTATATAATATGTTTTTTTCTATTGAAAATGATATAAGTAACTTTTTATCATTTTTACCAAATAGTATAAATAATTTATTTGTATATGGGATTTATAGAGTTTTAGCGTGGGTTGTTAGTGTTATGCTTCCACCGATGGTTATATTTTTTACTTTATTTACTTTATTAGAAGATTTAGGGTATTTACCGCGTATTGCGTTTTGTCTAGATAAAGCTTTTCAAAAGTGTGCATCTTGTGGTAAGCAAGCTTTAACAATGATAATGGGCTTTGGTTGTAATGCCGTAGGAGTAACAGGTGCTAGAATAATTGACTCTCCAAGAGAAAGGCTTATGGCTATTTTAACTAATTGTTTTGTTCCTTGTAATGGTAGGTTTCCTTTACTCATTAGTTTAATTGCAATGTTTTTAGTAAGTAATAGTATTTTAAAATCATTTATTTTAACTGTTTTTATAGTAATTGGTATATTTATGACTTTTATAATTACAAAAATACTTTCAAAAACTATTTTAAAAGGTATTCCATCTTCTTTTATCTTAGAACTTCCACCTTATAGAAAACCACAAATTTTAAAAGTAATTGTTAGGTCGGTATTTGATAGATCACTATTTGTTTTAAAAAGAGCAGTAATCACATCTATTCCTGCAGGCATTATTATATGGTTTATGGCAAATGTTAGTATAGGAGGCAGTAGTATTTTAAAAATTTGTTCTAACTTTTTAGATCCGCTTGCCTCTTTAATGGGAATAGATGGGGTTATATTACTTGCATTTATACTTGCTTTTCCGGCAAATGAAATAGTTATACCAATTATTATAATGGGCTATATGTCGCTAGGATATTTAACTGATATAAGTAATTTATTGGTACTTAAAGATTTATTTGTTCAAAACGGATGGACTGTTTTAACTGCGATATGTGTAATGTTATTTTCACTTATACATTGGCCTTGTTTAACTACTGTTTTAACCATTAAAAAAGAAACAAGTAGTTTAAAGTGGACTGTTTTATCGATAGTTATTCCAGCACTCTTAGGTATTTTACTTTGTATTATGGTAAATATGATTTATATTATTTTGTTTTAAAAAAATATTTATAATATATTATAAAATTGTTATAGGAAATATTGCCTACCTTTATCAATAAAAAAATAGCACAAAAATATACAAATGATATATAATGAGCACGATTTAATATCGTTGTTTTTTGATGAAATGAATGATATAATTAAACAAGAAAGGCATTGATTTTATGAAAAAAATAATTTTAGTAGATGGTAATAACCTAATGTTTAGAAGTTATTATGCAACTGCGTATAATGGTAATTTTATGAATAATAGTAAAGGATTTCCAACTAATGCTTTATTTGGATTTACAAATATGATAAAAAAAATAATAAAAGAAGAAAACCCTGAATATATGATAGTCGCATTTGACAAAGGGAAAACTTTTAGACACGAGAAATACAAAGAATATAAAGATGGTAGGGTGGAAACACCTAATGAACTAAAAATACAGTTTCCTCTTGCAAAAAAATTACTTACATTTATGGGTATAAAGTATTATGAAATAGATAATTATGAAGCGGATGATATTATTGGTACATTTAGTAAATATTGTGATAATAAAGATTATAAAGGTCTTATTGTAAGTAGTGATAAAGATTTATTACAACTAATAAACGAAGATGTTGAAATAAAATTATTAAAACAAAAAGATTATATTAGATACAACCTAGAAACATTTAAAGAAGCATATGGTATTGAGCCTATAAATATTATTGATTTAAAAGCTTTGATGGGGGATAGTAGTGATAACATACCAGGTGTAAAAGGAATAGGAGAAAAGACTGCACTTAAATTACTGCACGAATACAAAACACTAGATGGTATATATTTAAATATAGATAACATTAAGGGTAAAATGAAAGAAAAACTAATTAATGATAAAGAAAACGCTTATATGAGTTATGACCTTGCGACAATAGTAACTGATGTTAAAATGGATATAAATTTAGAAGATATAAAATACCTTGAAGAAAATACTAGTGAGTTAAACAAATTATATGAAGAATTAGAATTTTATTCGTTTTTAAAGAAAGAAAAAACAAAAGAAGAAGAGGTAAATTTAAAAATAATTAGTAATATAGATGAAATAAATATAAATGGAAATTGTGCGGTATATTTAGAAATATTAGGTAATAATTATCATAATTCTAAAATACTTGGTATGGGCGTTTATAATGAAAAAACAAGTATTTTTATACCACTTGATATATTAAAACAAAATCCAAAATTTTTAGTGGAAAATATTAAATATACATATGATTTAAAAAAAACAATGACGGCTTTAAGGTATGAAAATATAAGTATAAAAAATACTGTATTTGATTCATTTGTTGCGGCTAGTCTTCTTGATTATAATACCAAAGAAGATATTGCCTATCTTGCGAATGAATTAGGTTATAGTATTCCTTTTTACGAAAAAACGTATGGAAAGCAAAGTAAACTAATAGAACCTGATATAAATATAATCGCAAAAGTGTGCATTCAAAAAGCAAAATTTATATATGAAACAAAGGACTTAATAAGTAAAAAAATAAATGATGAAAATATGATTGATTTATTTGAAACTATTGAAATGCCGCTTATCAGTGTGCTTTCCGATATGGAATTTACGGGTATTAAGGTTGACGAAACTGTTTTAAATACTATAGGTGAAGAAATTAAAATTAAGTTAGAAATACTTACAAAGGATATATATAATTGTGCAGGATGTGAATTTAATATTGCCTCTCCTGCCCAGTTATCTAATGTATTATTTGAAAAACT
Source organism: uncultured Muribaculaceae bacterium (assembly GCA_964468025.1). Lineage (GTDB taxonomy): Bacteria > Bacillota_I > Bacilli_A > RF39 > UBA660 > Coprosoma. The sequence goes on from CAYXTH010000001.1 coordinate 25,960, forward strand.
AAATTTACCACACAGTAAAAAAGTTAATAGTGGTTATTCAACATCAGTAGAAGTGTTAAACAAGTTAAAAGATAAGCATCCAATCATAAGTCTTTTACTTGATTATAGAGCTTTATTTAAAACATATAATACATACGCAAAAGGTCTTGTTAATTATATAAAGAATGGAAAAATACATACAATGTATACTCAAAATTATACTAAAACAGGTAGGCTTTCATCGGTAGAACCTAATTTACAAAATATACCTATTAAAGAAGGACACGGAAGAGAAATAAGAAAGGCCTTTGTACCTGAAGGCAAATATTTATTAAGTGCGGATTATTCACAAATAGAACTTAGAGTATTAACACATATTGCTTATGTCCCTGCACTTGAACAAGCATTTAGGGAAGATAAAGATATTCATGCTAAAACTGCATCTGATATATTTAATGTAGATGAACAATTGATAAATTCGAATATGAGAAGAATTGCAAAGGCGGTTAATTTTGGTATTATATATGGTATTAGTAGTTATGGACTTGCACAAAATTTAAATATTTCTCCAAAAGAGGCCAAAGAATTTATTGATACGTACTTACAAACATACCCTGGAATAAATGAATATATGGAAGATACAATAAAAAAAGCAAAGGAAGAGGGATGCGTACATACTTTGTTTAATAGAAAAAGAAATATACCGGAACTTAAAAACCCTGTTTACACAATAAGACAAAGTGGGGAGAGAATTGCTTTAAATACACCAGTACAAGGAACAAGTGCCGATATTATAAAACTTGCGATGGTTAAGATGTATAATAGTATAGAAAAAAATAATTTAAAAAGTAAAATGCTTCTTCAAGTACATGATGAACTTATATTTGATGTTTATGAAGATGAACTAGAAGAGGTTAAAAAGTTAGTAAAAAATGTTATGGAAAATGTATGTACATTAGAAGTACCACTTAAAGTTGATATAAATTATGGGGAAAACTGGTATAATGCAAAATAATTTCAGAAAAATGTAAATAAAATGTTAAAAAATATTATTGTTGTGATATAATTATAATAGGAAAGGAAGTTGATTAGAATGGAAAGGGCTAAATTAAAAGAAAATGCACAAAAATCATTAAAAGGGAATTATACACCACTTGTTTTAGGACTTTTAGTATTTTTAGCGTCCGCAATGTTTGGTAATATATTAGATACTTTGTTTGAAACTAGTTATTTAACTTATTTGTTCTCCTTTGTGGCTGAAGTATTATTTATGATGGGGTATATTAACTGTGCAGTTAAAGTTTCTAAGGGTGAAAAGATAAATGTAGAAAATATGTTTAAATTTACTCATTTAGGATTAAAATATCTTATTATATCTCTTGTAATTAGTTTATTACTTGGTATTTTAGAATTACTTACCGTGATAGCGTATACTTCACTTAGTACTATAATTAGTAATATTGGAAATATTGGTCCACTATTATATATTTTATTAGTAGTTGTTGGTATTCTTTTAATTGCAGGAATAATTGCTTTCATGATATATTTAGGCATTTCATTTTCACAAGTATTGTTTATTTTAAATGATAAACCTGATGAAAAAATAGGTGATATTTTAAACGAAAGTTTTGATATGATGGATGGTTATAGGCTTGAATATTTTATGCTTGTAGTAAGTTTTATAGGCTGGATAGTACTTGGTATATTTACTCTTGGTATTTTATATTTATGGTTAGTTCCTTATATGTTAGTAACATTTGCACTTTTCTATGAAAAGGTAAAAGAACGTTATAGTTATAAACAACCATTAAAGGAAAAAATAGAAGAAATAAAAGAGGAACCTAAAAAGGTTACTAAGAAAAAAAGTACAAAGAAGACTACTATAAAAAAACAGTAAAAAACAAATAAAAAGAAGAGTCAAAATAAAAGACCTTAGTAGATTAAATTTTACTAGGGTTTTTAGATATTTGTCTGCATTTTTAGCCAATTTGGTAATTTTTATAATATTTTCAAGAAAACTTATTTTTAATATATTTGTGCAAGATAGAAGTTCTTTTTCTTTATATTTTAAAAGAAATGTGCTATAATGACTAAGGTGTTTAGTATGAGAATTAGAAATGTAAAAGGTGCTTTAAAAATTATAGAAATGTCAAATTATATAATAAAAAATCCAGGTCAATATAAAGGAAAGTTTAATACTTTATTTAATAATGATAATCCTATACATTTAGAAATAGGAACAGGTAAAGGTAATTTTATTATAACAAAAGCTAAAACAAATCCTAATGTTAATTTTATAGGTATTGAAATGTTTGACAGTATAATGGTAAGAACTATTCAAAAACTTGAAGGTGAAGAGATACCTAATTTAAAATTGATTAAAATGGATGCGACTAATATAGAAAATATTTTTGATAAGGAAATTGATACTTTATATTTGAATTTTTCAGATCCTTGGCCAAAAAATAGGCATGAACATAGGCGCCTTACTAGTGAAAGATTTTTAAAAAGGTATGATAGTATTTTTAAAGATAAAAATATAATTATTCAAAAAACTGATAATAGGAAGTTATTTGAATTTTCTTTAAAAACATTTACTGATTATGGTTATAAAATAGAAGAGATATCCTTGAATTTACATAAAGATGATATTTTGAATGTTCAAACGGAGTATGAAGAAAGATTTTCCGCAGAGGGATTTCCTATATATATGGTAAAAGTTGTAAAGTAAATGTATTTTCTTAAAAAAATATATGAAAACTAATAAAAATTTGATATAATTAAGATAAGCAGGGGTTATATGAAAAAGAAAATCATTATATTGTGCTTGTTAGTACTGTTTACGGGGTGTACTGTTGTAAGAATTGATACTACTAGTATTGATAACATAGTGGATGTGGTTCTTAATAAAAACAACAAGTTATATAACCACGTTGGTATTGGATATAAGTATTATGTCCCAAGGGGAGTTACTTATATTGAAAGTACTGGTACGAATGATAAACTTTATGCGGGTGGTATTTATTATTACTTATATTTAGATGAGGTAAGTTATTATTATGGTGTTAAAACAAAATATAAGGAAAATGGTAATAAGTATTATTCAAAAAAGTTAGATAATGGTTATTTGGAAATTACTAAAAAAAATAATAAATATTTAGTAGATTTCGTTTATAATTATGCTAAGGTAGAAGCACTCGTACCAAAGGAAGAATTAGAAACAGTAGTTTTAAACTCTTCGTACATTTTATCGACAATAAAATACAACAAAAATGTTATAAAATTATCATTGACTGATGGCTTTTTACAAAATGGGGAAGAGAAATACGAAGAATTTACTTCAAAAAAAGAATCAGATGGTTTCTTACGATATGAAGAAAAGTAGAGGTGTTTAAAATGGGACTTATGGATAAGTTTAAAAATTTATTTACAGAAGAAGTAGAAGAAGAGGAAGAAAAAAAACCAGTTAAGGCAGTAAAATCACAAGTAGAGATTACATCGCCAAAAGTAACAAGGTCGGAAAAACATACTGAAAAGATAAAAGAAGAGAAAAAAGATGTTTTACCGCAAGATGATTTTATGATGGAAGATACTTTTGAGAAAAAAGAAGAAGAGTATAAGTTTCCTTTCTTTGATGATACTGACTTTGAAACAATTGAACAAAAGCAAGAAAAAAAGGAAAAGAAAAAATCATCATATAGAAAAGATGCTTATAATCCACCAAAAGAAGAGAAAAAAGTGTTTAAACCTACACCAATTATTTCTCCTGTTTACGGTATCTTAGATAAGAACTATCAAAAAGAAGATATTGTACCAAGAACAAGTGCATCTTCGAGTAAAGAAGATATGGTTGATGTTGTTAGAAATAAAGCATATGGTACTTTGAATGATGATATTGAAACAACATTATTTGGTAAAAACAGAGTGTTGTTTGATGAAGAAGAAAACCAAGAAGATGTTAAGGAAGATTTTGAACATGTACTTCTTGATGAAAAGCCAAGACATGAGGAAAAATTACACGAAGGTAATGAACCTACAAATGAGCCTACACCAATTAGTGATGAAGAATTATTTAGTATGATTGATTCAATGTATGATAAAGGAGATAAATAATGATAAATATTTTAGATTTGTTTATAATAATATTATATATAGCGCTTATAGTATTGGTTATTTCTTTAACAGTATTTATTTTAAAGGGAATCCAAACTTTAAATAAAGTTGACAAATTAGTTGACGATATAAATATGAAAACTTCAAAATTAAATGGTGTATTTAATTTTATTGATGGAACAACTGATGCTTTGGCGAATGTTAGTGATACTATTGTAAATTTTATTGCTGACTCTATTACAAAAATATTTAGAAAGAAGGATAAAAATGAGTAAAAAAGGATTTGGCAAATTTTTAGCAGGAGCAGGTATAGGTGCAGCTTTAGGGCTATTGTTCGCACCTAAAAAAGGCACAGATACACGTGCTGATATACTTAAAATGTTTGAAGATTTAAAAACAAAAATTCAAAGTTTAGATGCAAATGATGTTAAAGAGGCTGTTGAAATTAAAATTGAAGAATTACAAAATGGTCTTGAAGACTTAAATAAGGAAACTGTTTTAAAAGAGGCAAAAAAACAAGCAAAAAAACTACAAGATGCTGCAAATGAACTTGTAGAATATGCTATTGAAAAAGGAACACCAGTAATTGAAAAATCTGCAAATGCTATAAAAACAAAAGTTGTTGAAACTTGTGAAGATGTTATCAATAAACTTTCATAAAACAGGTTCTTTGTCAAATAGTGTTGGTAGACAATAAATTTGATAAATGAATTGTGATTGAAGGATGATGAAAATCATCCTTTTATGATGCCCTTAATTAAGAAAATACGGGATATAAAATGGTCATATTTTCTATAACCAAAAGCAATTCTTTTAATACATTTAATTAAATTATTAGTCCCCTCAATAATGCCATTATTAATATCATATTTAAATGAATTTTCAATATATTTAATATTTTCTTTGTATAATTTTAATGCTTGTTTCATTTTTAAAGATAAATTTTTATTTTGGTTTAATGTTATTGATTTAAATTTTTCAAAATTCTTTTCTTTTAAAGAATTAATTAAACCTTGATAACATTCGTAAGTAGTTTTCAAAGTCTGATTTGTATTAATCAAATATTGAACAATATCTTTTTGAGACATATCCTTATGAAAGTGTTTAGAATATTGTTTTTTTTCAGATAAATCTTTTTCATTTTTAACGATTAATTTCCAATATTTTTTTAATTTATTATAGTATGGATTATCTTTTTTACATAAACTAATCCTAGTACTATTTAAAGCATTATAAGCTTGAATAACAATATGAAATCTATCAATAGATATATCGGCATTTTTAAACAGTTTTTCAGCCAAATAAATATAACCAGAATAAAAATCAATAGATATGTGTTTGACTTTATCACGTTCTTTTTTAGAATACCTTCTAAAATATTTTTCTAAATCCCTAGATTTTCTAGAATCATGTATATCAAATAAATTACCATTGTTATTATCAGTAATAATAAAAGCCATTTTACCTTTAGTATCTTTAGTAGCTTTAAATTCATCCCAATTCATAGATTTTGGTAAAGAAGGATGTCTTAAAACAGTATGAGAAGATATTTCGTTTAAGATACGATCAATGACAGAAACAGAAACATCCATTCTTTTAGCAATATCTTTTTCAGATTGTTTTTCCATAAGTTCTAATTTTATTTGAAGATTAGTATTATTAGAAATATTTTTATTTTTACCAACTAAATTAGTTTCAGCAATAAAAGTATTATTACAATGTTTACAAAAGAAACGTTGTTTGTGAAGTATTAATCTAGTTAAACAATTACCTTGTTTAGGAATTTTGATAATACAATTTTTTCTAAAACCCCACTTGATAATATCTTTTGTGGATTCATTGATAATACCACAACAAGGACAATATTCAGGAGTATAGGTCAAA
>CAYXTH010000002.1:0-25224 GCA_964468025.1 uncultured Muribaculaceae bacterium
TCTTGAATATGATTTTTTACTTGAAAGACAAAAAGATTATAAAAAAGCATCTATTGTTGATGTTATAAATTATATTACCGATTTTGCATCTAGCATTTGGCAAGTCCACCCTTTTAGAGAAGGTAACACTAGAACTACTGCGGTATTTGTAGAAAAATATTTAATTAGTATGGGCTTTGATATTGATAATGAGCTATTTAGAACAAGGTCTGTTTATTTTAGGAATGCTCTTGTTAGAAGTAATTATTATAATAAGTATTTAGGTATTAGTAAAGATAATAGTGGCCTTATTAAATTTTTTGAAAATTTGTTACTTGGTAAAAATAATGAATTAAATTCGGAAAATTTAATTGTTGAAAGCCTTTTTTCAAGAAAAAAGTAAGGGCGTAATATGATAATTAAAATGATATAAAGTTTAGTGTATTTAATAAAAATAGAATAATATGAATGTGTAAGTGTATATAAAACAATGACAAAGAACCAGTTAAAAACAGGCTTAAAGCCTGTTTTTTGGTGCATATATTTCCGCAATTTTTTCGGCAATTTTAATACCATCAATAGCCGATGTGGTAATGCCTCCAGCATATCCTGCCCCTTCACCACAAGGGTATATTCCTGAAACGTTTGATACCATATTTTCATCTCTTATAATTCTAATAGGGGAAGATGTTCTAGTTTCAGCTGCGGCAATTATAACATCATCATTTGAAAAGCCTTTTATTTTAGTATTAAAATATTCAATAGCATCTATTAAAGAAGTACAAATATAATCAGGTAAAATATCATTTATATCTGCAAAAGAATAGTCACCTTTAAAAACCGGTTTAATGCTTTTAAATTTTTTTGATATTTTTTTATCTTTAAAATCCTTATAAAGTTGTACAGGTATTTTACCACTAGTACTATTAAAAGCCTTTTCTTCAATTTTTCTTTGAAACTCTATACCACTTAATGGGTCGTTACCAAAATCATTTGGATTTACTTGTACAACAATAGCACTATTAGCGTTTTCGGTATCTCTTTTATGATTACTCATACCATTTATAACGAGCCTATTTTTTTCACTAGATGCGTTTACTACATATCCACCGGGGCACATACAAAATGAATAAACACTTCTTTTTCCATTATATGTAAGTTTATAACTGGCACTACCAATAGTGGTAATATTTCCATATTGATTTTTATTTACCATATCTTGTTTATGAGAAATTCTAATACCAACTGCGAATGGTTTGCTTTCCAAATTTAAATATTTATTAAGCATTTTAAAAGTATCACGGCTACTGTTACCAATAGCAAGTACTAGTAATTTACAAGAAATAATACCATTATTAGTAACAATTTTGTCAATTTTATTATCCTTAATAACTAAATCAGTAAGTGTAGTATTGTATAAAAATTCACCGCCCATACTAATAATTTTGTTTCTCATATTTATAATTACATTTCTAAGTAAATCAGTACCAATGTGGGGCCTTTTAACATACATAATATCACTTGGTGCACCATTTAAGACAAAAGTTTCAAAAACCTTTTTCATTCTTCCATATTTATCTTTAACAAGAGTACCAAGTTTACCATCAGAAAACGTGCCTGCACCACCTTCACCAAATTGGACATTAGAATTTTCATTTAAGGTACCATTTTTCCAAAACTCATTAACAGTTTTAATGCGTTTTTCCATCATTTCACCGCGTTCAATAATTAAAGGATTATAACCGTTTTCCGCAAGCACATAGGCACAAAATAATCCCGCAGGACCACTACCTATAATAACAGGCCTTTCATTTTTATTACCAGTAATATTAAAAACATACTTTTCCAAAGGAGCCTTTAAAATATCTTTTGATTTATTATATTTTAAAATCTTATCTTCATTAACAACAGTTGCATCAATTTCATATACATAATGAATATCTCGTCTAGCGTCAATGGATTGTTTATTTATTTTATAACTAATTAAATCATTATTTTTAATATGTAAAATCTTAACAATTTTATTTTTCATATCACCATCAGTATGATTTAACTGCATTTTAATTTGTCTTATTCTAATCATTTAATATCACGTCCCGCAAGCATTCCACTAATAAAGGCAAAAGTTAAATTATATCCCCCACAATCTCCATTAACATCTAAAAGTTCACCTGTTAAGTATAAATTATCTTCTTTTAAAGATCTCATATTTAAAGGATTTATTTCATTTAAACAAACCCCGCCTTTGCACACTTGTGCTTCTTTAAAATCACCTAAGCCAGTAATTGGAATTTTAAATGATAATAAATTTTTTAAAAGTTTTTCTTTTTCTTTAACCTTTAATTCATTGTAAAATGTACCTTTATTTATATTGCATTCTTTTAAAATAACGTTTACCACTTTATAATTTAAAATAGTTTCTAAAACTTGAAAAATTGTTTTATTATTTTTACTTTCTAAATATGCTGAAATATTATCTAAAAATGGTACAAAATTAACACAAATGTATTCGCAATTATTTAATTTTATATATTGACTTAGATTAAATACACATACACCACTTATACCAGTATTTGTAAACTGCAATTGCCCATTTTCGCTTTTAATAAGTTTGCCATTTTCATATAAAGAAACAATGGCATCACATCTTATTTTCTCAAATCCTTTTAAATTTTTAGAAGAATTTAACTTAACGAGAGCAGGAGTAGGTTTTATAATAGTGTGGCCAAATTTCTTGGCTAGAAAATAACTATCATATCCTATACTTGCCATAGAGCCAGTACTTAAAACGACACAGTCAGCAGTTATGTTTTCCTTTTCTGGATTTATTATAAATTTATCATTTTTAATAATATCTTTTATGTCTATATTTTTAATTATTTTAACGCCTTTTACTAATGCTTCTGTAACCAGGGCATTTTTCACACTAGTTGATGAATTACTAGAAGGGTAGTAATAACCATTTTTAATTTTAGATTTTATACCAATTTTATCAAGAAAGTTAAGCATTTCTTTAATATTGTCATTAGTAATTATTTTATTTATATTATTACTATTGGAATGAAAATGTTTTAAATCCATATCATCATTAAAATAATTACATTTTCCACTACCGGATGCGAGTATTTTTTTCCCGCATTTATTATTTTTTTCAAGTAAAATTACATTATTATTTTTGCTTTTAGCTTTTATAGCACATACAAGGCCAGAGGCACCACCGCCAACAATAACTATTTTTTTCATATATTTCACCCATTACTCATTATATCACATTTTAATATAATTGTTTAAATTGGGTTGCCAAAGGAATAAAAATTTGTTATAATAAATTTGTTTTTATGGCGAGATAGCTCAGTTGGCTAGAGCATACGGTTCATACCCGTAGGGTCGAGGGTTCGAATCCCCCTCTCGCTACCATATGTATTTTACTAGGCTTGGCCTAGTTTTTTTGAATAAAAAAAAATAAGTAGGGTAATACTATATATGAAAGGGTGATAAAATGGAATTATTAGAAGAAATTTATAAGAATGCATCAATGGGTGCGGACAGTATTAGTAATTTGATTAAAGATTTAGAAAGTAAGGACAATAAAATAAAAAAAGAACTTGAAAATATAAAAAAAGATTATGAAGAATTTATGAAAAAGGCGTACAAGGAATTAAAGAAGTGTAAAAAAAAGCCGAAAGATGAAAATGTTATGCTTAAAGCGATGAGTAAAATGAATATAAAAAAAGAAGTATTAAACGATAATAGTGATAGTGCGATTGCCGACATGGTTATACAAGGTATTTCAATGGGAATTATTGAAATGGAAAAGAAAATAAAATGCTGTGAAGATGGATTTGCCAAAAAATTGGCAAAAGAATTTATAAAATTTTCGGAAGAAAAAAATGAAAAATTAAAACAATATTTATAGGCTAAGTATATGACTTGGTCTTTTATGTAATATAATAATATTATTTAAAAATAGTTGATACAAGCATGTATGTATTATATAACTGTTTTGTATTATTTATAATAATAATTTAAATTGTTAAATTTTTTTTTCAAAGTATGATATAATTAAGTGGTAGGTGATAATGTTGGCTAATAAAAATATTTTAATGATAAAAAGTTTTCTTGGTGTAATGCGGGGAAATGATAAAGAAATTGATATTATACTCCCAAAGATGTATGTAAAGGATGTTTATAATATTAACTATGATTTTTTGAAACATAGAAATTTAACTAACCTTATATTTGATATAGATAATACAATATTACCTGTAGGTGGTATGAATGTGCCAGATGAACTTATTTCTTTATTTAAAAAATTAAGAAAGGATTTTAATATATGTTTAGTTTCTAATAATACAAAAGAAAGAGTTATTCCTATCGCAGATAGTCTTGAAATTGAATGTATGTATTTGGCAAATAAGCCTAAAGAGGAAACTTTTGATAGGACTCTTGAAATACTATGTTCTAATAAAAAGAATACTGTAATGGTAGGAGATCAAATGCTTTCTGATATAAAGGGTGCAAATATGTATGGAATTTATACAATTATGGTAGATCCTGTTAGTAATAAACACAATATTAAGACACTTGTCGCAAGAATTCTTCAGAAACTTATGATAAAAAAAATAAAGAAAAAAGGTGTTTTCGTGGAAAAAAAATATTATGAAAAGGAGATGTAAAATATGACACCACATATAGAAGCAAAAAAAGAAGAAATTGCTAATGTAGTAATTATGCCAGGTGATCCTATGCGAGCAAAATTTATTGCAGAAAAATTTTTAAAGGATTATAAAATTGTAAGTAAAGTTCGTGGTAATAATATTTATACAGGCTTTTATAAAGGCAAAAAAGTAAGCATTGCACCATCAGGCATGGGAATGCCTAGTATGGGCATTTATGCATATGAACTATATAAGTTTTATGATGTGAAAGAAATAATAAGAATAGGTTCTGCGGGGGCTTATAGTGAAAGGCTAAAATTATTTGATATTGTACTTACTGATAACTCTTATAATGAAGGTAGGTTTGCTTATACATATTCTGGTAAAGAGTGTCATTTAATAAAATCAAGTGATATGTTAAATAATAAAATAAAAAATGTATCAAATAAACTTAATATATCACTTACTTTTGGTAATACTTTATGTACAGAGGTTTTTGAACCATATATGACAAATTCATTGGAATTTAAGAAAAGACTACCAAAAGAGTTAAATATAATAAATTCTGAAATGGAGAGTTTTGCTTTATTATATGTTGCAAAAATACTTAATAAAGACGCAGCATGTTTAACTACAATATCTGATAGTCCGTTTACGAATGAAAATATGACTACAAATCAAAGGGAAAAAGGTTTTAGTGATATGATTACTATTGCATTAAATACAATTTTAGAAAGGTAAAATATGAACTATAAAACATATAAAAGAAATAATTATAATATACATTTAATACAAACTGATAATTTTAAAACAATAACTGTATCTTTTGTTTTTCAAAAAAAGGGTACTGCTATAGATGAAGTGTATCAGGCGTTACTTAGAAAAATATTGTCATTAAGAACTGAAAAATATTCTTCAAGAGAATCTCTTGCAAAAGCAGGAGCAAAAATTTATAATCCAATTACACTATTTAAAACTAGTTCAAATCCATCTTATAGGACATTTAGAATTATTACTCAGTTTGCCAATGAAAAATATACTAGTAAAGGTATGAATAAAAAATCAATAGAATTTGTGATGGATTATTTTTGGCATCCTTATGTTACTAATGATGGTTTTGATAAGGAATTATTTAAGTTGTGTAAAAAAAATTATATTCAGTCACTTGAAACTGCAAAGAATTATCCAGAAGAGTATGCATTAGATAGGTTTTGGCAAGTATCTGATGTGTATAATTACAAACTATATACAAATGATGAACTAATAACTTTGGCACGCAAAATAGATGAGAAAAGCCTTTATGAATACTACAAGAAAATGTTTACAAATTCAAGCCAAGATATATTTATTATAGGAGATGTATCAGAAGATTTTGTAAATATTATTGATAATTATATATATGGTGATTTTATAAAAAGAAAAGATGTTATAAGTAAAAAACATTCTTTAATAGAATGTAAAAAAATAGTTGAAACTACTGATAATCCACAAACAAAACTGTTTTTGGGTTATAAAATGTTAGATATTACTAAGTTCGAAGAAAATTATGTTGCCTATATTTTTTCAATGATATTGGGTGGCGGTACGGAAGGACTTCTTCATAAGTGTGTGAGAACTGAGAAATCACTTTGCTATTACATTTATGCTAATTATTATAATTTATTTAATTTAATTTTAATAAGTGCTGGAATTGATAAAAAAGTGGAAGAAGATGTTATAACGCTTGCTAAAAAACAGGTATTAAAAATTCAAAATGGAGAGTTTTCTTTTGAAAGGGTAGAAGAAATTGTTAGTTTATACAAAAATATTTTATTGGAATCAAAAGATAATCCGGAGTTAATACTTAATAATTTAATATCAGTTGTAATGCAAAATAATGATGATATAGATACAAGAATTAATGTAATAGATAAGATAACTAAGGAAGATATAGTGAAATTTTCAAAGAAAATTGATTTAGATACAATATATTTATTAGAGGGGAATTTATGATAAAAAAAAGAATAGAAGATTTAAATTTAAACATATATGAAGAGATACTTGATAATGGTCTTAAAATATTTATTTGCCCCATGAAAAGGCATAAGATAGATGCAAGAATGACTGTTAATTTTGGTTCTGATATATTGGAGTTTGAAAGTGATGGTAAACCTATAACAATACCAGCGGGTAGCGCACATTTTCTTGAACACAAAATGTTTAATAAAAAGGATGCTGATATTTCTAGCCTATATGAAAAAAATGGAGCTCTTGGAAATGCTTATACATCTGATCATTCAACTGTATACCATTTTAATAGCCCAGTTAATTTTTATGAAAATCTTCATATTTTATTAAGATGTGTTAATGAACCTTATTTTACGGATGAAAATGTTCAAAAAGAAAAAGGTATTATTATGGAAGAATTAAAAGCATCGCTTTCTGAGCCAAATGCCCTTGCTTATAAAAGTGTTAAATATAATTCATATCACGATTTACCTTATAAATATGCAGTAATTGGTGATGAAGAAAGTATAAATAGTATTACTACAACTGATTTATATAATGCTTATAATGCATTTTATACACCAAATAATATGCACTTAGTTGTTTGTGGGAATGTTGAACCAAAAGAAGTTATTAATTTTGTAAAAAAATATTATAAAAAAAATAATAAAAAAAGCGTAGTTAAAATTAAAGAATATCAAGAGAAAAAAACGGTTGTGAAAGATTATGATGAAATAAAAAAAGATATAACTGATAAGGTATGTTTCCTAGGGTATAAAGTTGATTTAAGTGATTTTGATATTCCTCGTTTTGAACTTGTTAGATATTTAAATGTACTACTTTTAAATAAATTTTCTAGTTTATCAGGCTTTGATGATGAAACTTTTAAAAATCCAAATATAGTAACAAGTGCAAATTTCATGTTTGATGTAGAAAAAAATTATGCTAACTTTTGGTTTTATGCTCTTGTTAAAGAAAAAAATGCATTACTTGATTTAATTCAAAATAGGCTTAATGATTTAACTATCGATGAAGAAATGCTTGATTTAATTAAGAAAAACTGGATAAATATGTATGTTTTGAATACTGATGATGTTGTTGATACTAGTGAAATTTTAAATGAAATGATTATTAAATATGGTCATATTATTTATGATGTTATTGATGTTATTAGGTCTTTAAATGTAAATAAAGCAAATAAAATATTTAAAAAATTAGACTTTTCTAATAAAACAATGACTGTTGTTTCAAAATAAAGTTGATTTTTTGTGTTATATGTGGTAAATTATTAAGGGTTAGGAGGATTACCTATGGAAGCTGTGTTAATTATTTTATCAATTTTAATAATAGCGATTGTTATTTTACAAAGTGGAAAAGCAGCAAGTGCAAGTAGTAGTATAATGGGTGGTAGCGATGATTTGTTCGCAAACCGCAAAGAAAGAGGCGGAGAACTTTTTATTACAAGGTTGACTGCAATACTTGGTGCATTACTTTTTATAATTTGTATTGCTATGGAATTTATGGATTAAAAATAATTTTATATAATATAAAAAGACAGGAACGGTGATAAAGCGTTCCTGTTTTACAATTGTTACATTGTAGAAAGATAATATTAGGTAAGATTTATATGGTACTTTGAGATAAAATAATTACTTTATAATATGTGAAATTTTTATTTAATAATGATTCCTTATAAGGTTTAATATTTTTTTAAAAGCCTTTTAAAAAATCAAGTTAATTTTGCCATCTACTGATGACTTGATATTTATTACCATATAAAATCTTCCCACATAAATTATAGCAAAAAAATAAAAAAACATCAACCAAAAAGGCTAATGTTTAAAAAAAATTTTATTGTCCATTAAAAGCACGAGCTCCAATGATAATTACTAGTAAAATAAATAAAACTAATATAATTGCGGCACCTGATCCAGTTCCATAGCTATTTTGACATCCGCCTGAACATCCGTAACCTTGGTAACCTCCATAGTAATACATATAAAACCTCCTATCTCTGATATATTGTATTAAATAGGGTGTCAAACGGTTATTAAAAATACCTATTTTTTTGTAAAGCTGTTTTAAAAATTAAAAGAATGTGGTATGATATTTAAAGAATAGGAGGTCAAAGATGAAACAAAAGAAAACTAAGTTAAATCAAATATTTCATAATATGGACAAGACATTACTTTTTGTTACTTTAATATGCTTTGGCTTTGGCCTTTTAAACATAGTAACCGCCTCATCAAGGGCGGCCGTAGTAAATTATGATGTGTCAATATACTATTATTTTTATAGGCAATTATTTTTTATAATACTAGGTCTTATTGTTTCTTATATAATATTAAAAACAGACACTAAATATTATAAACTATTAGCGTGGGTATTTTTTATAATAGTAATTATATTAAACCTTTGGGCATTATCGAGTGAAGCATTAAGCGGTTCTAAAAACTGGATTGATTTAAAATTTATAAAACTGCAACCTAGTGAATTTTCAAAACCAATCATAATTATATTACTAGCAGTATTATATGAAAAAAATTACCGAAAGCTTAGAACAATAAATGCAAATAGACAAAATACAATAGGTTTTATTATATTTATTGCCGCAGTTATTCCACTTTTAGTTTTTTTACAACAAGATTTTGGAACACTTTTTATAATTTGCTTTATAACTGGTATGCTTTTTATTGCTGGACCATTTCTTAAAATAGATAAAATAAGAATGATAATAATATTTGTTGTTGTTCTTTTAATTGCCATCGGCACAATGTATTATAAGCAAGGATATATATTAAATGACGCAAGAATGTCAAGATTTGAATCTTATCTAAATCCTTGTGCAAATTATGAAACAGGAGGATATCAAGTTTGTAATAGTTTTATTGCAATAAATGAAGGCGGATTAAATGGGGTAGGTCTTGGTAAGAGTAAACAAAAATATTCTTATATACCAGAGCCACATACTGATAGCGTTTTTGCAATAATAGCCGAAGAAAACGGTGTGAAATGTACATTGATTTTTATTGCTTATGCGATAGTTTTATGGCGAATATTTAAAATATCCTCAGAAGCAACCACACTACGGGGAAGATATATATCATTTGGAATTGGGTGCTACTTATTTGCCCACATATTTATAAACTTAGGTGGTCTTTTAGGAGTTATACCACTTACTGGAGTACCATTACCGTTTTTTAGTTATGGTGGAAGTTTTGTATTATCACTTTTAATATCACTTGCAGTAGTACAAAGAATTAACATTGAAACTAAAATGAGTAAAATAAAAGTAAATGTTAAAGAATTTATATAAAATAATTTATATATATACCGTTATTTGCCAAAAAAATGTAAAAAATAAAAGAAAAAACAAAAAAATAAATTGATAAAAAAAACATCATATGATATAATTAAGATTAGAATGGAGGGGCTTGTTATGACGGAAAATAAAATCCAAGTAATAAATGAGCAAGGAAAAAGAATAGAAGCTGATGTTTTACTACACTATGTAGCAGATGAAAAAGAATTTGTATTGTATACATTTCACGAACTAGATGAACAAGGAATGGAAACAATCCATGCATCTGTTTTAACTAAAAATGAAAATGGGTATAAATTAGAAAAGGTTTCAGATAATGACTGGAATCAAGTGAAAGAAGTAATGCGTGAGATTATAAGAAATGAAGAGGGACGATAATTATGAATATAGAAGCAATACACACAGGTGATAACCCTGTTAAAGTAACAAAACCTATGATGAATAATTTAAATAAATTTAACACAAGGCAACTTCAAATAGAAGAATTAAATACCCAAATTAATGCAGTAAATGATGATATAAAAAGATTAGAAACCGAAATGGTAAGTTTATCTAGTAGTGAAGATAAAAAAGCAAACAAGGAACTTAAAAGTGTAGAAAAAGAACTTAATTCGTTACATTCAAAATTAGAAAAAATGACAAACGAAATAGACAAGTTAAAAAACATAAAAGCACAAATAGTTACTAATTTACCTAATATAACATTTGATCCAAAAGAAAATAATAGTTTAACTAATGAACTTAATGATATTTCATTTGATATGCCTACTGTACAAGAAGATACACCTATGCAAGTAAATGAACCAGTGGAAGAAAATGAAAAAAATACTACTTTTGAAAATGATGAAACTAGTACTGAAGTAAACTGGCCTGAATTTAATTATATGCCAGAGATGGAAGAAATTCCAAGAAGAATTCCTGAGATTGAAAGTGCAAAAGAAGAATATAACGCTCCAAAGGAAATTGAAGAAGTTCCAATAGTGTCTGTTGACAATGTGAAAGAACCAGCAAAATTAAATGAATCTTCTATAAATATTATTGATAATTTAATAAATCCAAAAGAGGAAACTACTGAAATAGAAGAAGAAATAAAGGAACCAGAAATAGTTCCAATAGAAGAGATAAAGGAACCAAAAATAGTTCCAGTAGAAGAAACAAAGGAAGAAGTAAAAGAAGAACCTGTGGAAGATGATATGCCAGTTATGGAAGAAGTAACGTTAAAAGATTATATCAAATTTCCAAACTATCAAGCATGGTTATTTACTTTCGCAGAGGACGTTTATGGTAAAGAAAACTTTACTAAAAAGGAAATTCTTGATTTAGAAAATAAAGATAATTTTATATCTGAAAGAAGATTTAATAGTGGAAGAGCTAAACAAGCAATTGCTTTAACTAACGAAAATAATAAGTTGATTGAAAAGACTCAACAAGCTATTGTTACAAGAAATGCTTCACAAACACTTGCAAAAAATTTAACTAATGAGTTAAATGATACTAAAAATAAATTAGATGATTTAACTAGTAAATATGATGCTCAAAGTACAAAATTAAAAAATACTGAAAAAACACTTGAAGATACAAGAAAAGAACTTTCAAGTACTAAGGAAGAGTTAGAAAAAACAATTAAGGAACTAGAAGAATATAAATCTACCTTTAACAAAATGCGTGGAATTATGGAAACATCTGGTACTAAAAAAACAGAAAAAACTACTAAAAAAAGTAAGGAACAAAAGTAATATTTCCTTGCTTTTTAGTATATTGTATAGTAAAATGAGCATAAGGAGGGATTATTTTGCAGTTTACTTGGTTAATTTTAATTATTGTTTTAATTGTTATTGAATGTACAACGGTAAATTTAACTACTATTTGGTTTGTTATAAGTGGCATACTTTCACTTGTATCATCATTTTTTACTGATAATATACTAATTCAGTTTGGCATATTTGTAATTATTGGTATTTTGCTTTTAATAACCACAAAACCAATACTTAAAAACATAATTAAAACAAAAAGTACAAGTACAAATTTAGATCGCGTTGTTGGTATGGAGGCAATAGTTACAAAAGAAATTTCTAAACACCATTTTGGGGAAGTAAAAGTTGATGGCAAAAGGTGGACTGCGTATGCAGATGATACTATTAAAACGGATGAAATTGTAAATGTTTTAGAAATAAATGGGGTCAAATTAAAAGTAGAGAAAAAAGGAGAGTAGTAAATGGAATTTTTAATTATTTTGTTAATACTAGTAATAGTTATTATTGTGCCTAACGTAAAGGTAGTACCACAGTCAAAATGCTATGTTATTGAAAGGTTGGGTTCTTATTATGTAACTTGGCATAATGGTCTTCATATAAAAATACCTTTTATTGATAGAATATCAAGTTATGTAAGTTTAAAAGAAAAGGTAAAAGATTTCGCACCACAACCAGTTATTACGAAAGATAATGTAACTATGCAAATAGATACAGTTGTATATTTTCAAATAACTGACCCTAAATTATATACATATGGGGTTGATAATCCAATTAGTGCAATTGAAAATTTAACCGCAACGACTCTTAGAAATATAATTGGGGAACTAGAACTTGATCAAACTTTAACATCAAGAGATACAATAAATTCAAAAATGCGTGCCATTTTAGATGAGGCAACTGATCCTTGGGGTATTAAAGTAAATAGGGTAGAAGTTAAAAATATTTTACCACCAAAAGATATTCAAGAAGCAATGGAAAAACAAATGCGTGCTGAAAGAGAAAGAAGAGAAGCAATTCTAAAAGCCGAGGGTGAAAAAAAATCAAGTATTTTAATTGCTGAGGGTGAAAAACAAAGTGCTATTTTAAGAGCTGAAGCCGATAAAGAATCACAAATAAAAATTGCTGAAGGAGAAGCTGAGGCTATTTTAAAAATAAATGAAGCTGAGGCTAAAAGTATTCAAATGATTAAAGAAGCTGGTGCGGATAAAGCAGTATTAACCTTAAGAAGTTTTGATGCTCTTACAAAAGTCGCAAATGGTAATGCTACTAAAATAATAGTGCCATCTGACTTACAAAATGTCGCAACACTTGGTACAACTATTAGTGAAATGTTTAAAGAACAAAAATAAGTGGATTATAAAAATCTACTTTTTTTCTACAAAATATTTTAATGCATATATATATACTTATAATGGTGATTATAAATGAAAAGGGCAAAAACTGTAAAAAAAAGAAAGTTTAAAAAAAGAATTTTATTATATTTGTTATTTGTTTTTATAGGTTATCAACTTTCATATAATTTAATAATGAATTTTAAATTAGTAAATTCTAATGAAGAATTTGTAAAGTGCTTGCTTGTTGATTCTAATTATCATATGCTTTATGAAAAAAAATCAAGTAATTTGTTTTCAATGCTTTTTTCTAAAATAATAGACATAAATAAACCAGTTGGTATATTAGAAAATACCTTTCATTTTAAAGAAAATAAAGTAACTCCTTATGTTGAAAATATAAGTAGTGTTCATAATGTGAATCCAAGCGTTTATATTTATAATTCACATCAAGCAGAAGAATACCAAGGGAAAGCATTTGCGGGTTATAATATAAAACCTGGTGTAATGATGGCATCTTATATATTAAAAGAAAAATTACAAAAACAAAATGTAGAGTCACTTGTTCTTGAAGATAATTTAATTGATTATATGAACCTTAATAATATGGCTCATTCGGCTAGTTATAAAGCCAGTAGATATTTTATAAGTGATGTGATTAAAAAAAACAATTTTAAACTTATAATAGATTTACATAGAGATAGTGTTTCAAAAGAAAAAGTAACAACAATTATCAATAATAAATCTTGTGCTAAAATAGTTTTTGTAAACGGGCTTGATTATGATAATAGTGATGAAAATTTAAAAGTATCAAATAAGCTAAATGAAATGATAAAAGAAAAATATCCTAATTTAACAAGAGGAATTTTAACTAAGGGCGGAAAAGGAGTAAATGGAATTTATAATCAGGATTTAAATTCTAATATGGTTTTAATTGAAATAGGATCAAATGAAAGTACTATTGATGAAGTATTAAACACTATTGACCTTTTAGCCCACATAATAGGAGAATATGTGAATGAATAGTGTAGTTAAAAAAACATTTAAGTTTATTCTGATAGTATTCTTAATTAGTTTTTTGATTCTTTATTTTTCTTTTAAAACTGGGTATATAGAATATCAAAATAAAAAGAAAACAACACTTACAAATGAACAAATAAAAAAATTTGAAAGTGATGTAAAAAGTGGTAAGGATGTTGATATAACATCTTATCTACCAAAGGGAAAAAATTATAAAAATAAAATATCTTCCGCTGGGTATAAGGTTTCAAAAACTTGTGAAAACATTGTAAAAACTACTGTTGAAGAAGGATTTAAAGCTATTTCCAAACTAGTTGGTTAAATCGACAAATTATTTATATAACATTTGGTAAACTTATATTGGTGATGAAAAATGAAAATATATAAATATCATAATTATGATGAAAAGTATCTATTAGATGCTTTTTAATTTTAAAAAATATTAAAAAGGCTAAGCAAAAGCTAGCCACTTTTTGAATATCTGCGAATATTCTAATTATATATTGGTCTATTTTTAAGAAAACTATTCAAAAATAGTATTAAATTTTAATAAAAAATGATACAATTATTGGTGGTGATATAAATGGAAAAGTTAGAATTAAAAAATTTAACAGTAAAAATTGAAGATAAAGTAATATTAAAAAAATTTAATCTTACAATTAAAAGTGGAGAAATACACGCAATTATGGGTCCTAATGGGACCGGCAAATCAACTCTTACAAAAGTAATTATGGGTGATGAAAATTACAAAATTGTAAGTGGTAAAATATATTATAATGATAAAGATATTACTAATATGAAAGTAAATGAGCGTGCAAAACTTGGTTTATTTTTAGGTATGCAGATGCCTATGGAAGTTGAAGGCGTAACTAATGCTGATTTTTTAAGAAGTGCTCTAAGGGCAAAACAAGGAAATGAATTTAAACTATATTCATTTATTAAATTATTAGATAAAGAAATAGAAAACTTAAAAATGGATAAAGAAATGATTCATAGAGATGTAAATGCCGGATTTTCTGGGGGTGAACGTAAAAAAAATGAAATTTTACAAATGCATATTTTAAAACCAAATATTGTAATGTTAGACGAAATAGATTCTGGACTTGATGTTGATAGTCTTAAAATAATTGGTGAAAGCGTTATGGCCTATTTTAAAGAAAAAAATCCAGCGATATTATTAGTTACTCACTATCAAAGATTACTTGATTATATTAAACCTGATTATGTACATATAATGAAAGATGGTAAAATAATTAAAAGTGGGGATGCATCTTTGGTAAGGGAAATAGAGAAAAATGGATATAAAAATTTAGAAACTAGTACTAATGTCTTAAAGGAAAATACTCCAAATGAATAAACTAGTAATAAGTGATAATGATATTTTAAAACAATTAGATGAAAGCATTAAAACAAAAGAAAATAAAAAACTATCTGATGTAGTGTCATTGTCTATTAAAATACAAAAAAGTACGGATTTGCAAATTGAATGTACTAGTACTAGTTTAAAAAAAATTGAAATATATATAAATGTATCAAATAAAGTAAATGCAAATATACATGAAATAAAAAAAGGCAAATTTAAAATACAATATAAATATTATTTAGAAAAAGAAAGTACATTAAAGGTATATAAGTTTAATGATGTAAAAGATATAAAGGAACTTTCTATTGTAAACTTAAATGGTGAAAAATCCAAGTTTTATTACACTTTAAAAACTATAAGTAAAACAAACGAAAAATATGATTTAATGATATATCACAATGCTAGAGAAAGTGAAAGTGAGATAAATAATATTGGAGTAACTTTAATGGATGGGACACTTAACTTTAACGTATCAGGTTTTGTACCAAATAATGTAAAAAAATGTATATTAAATCAAAACAATAGAATTATAAATTTAAGTAATAATGCCTGCTGCATAAAACCCAATTTATTTATAGATGAAGAAGATGTAATTGCTAATCATAGTGCGTTTATTGGAAAATTTAATGATGATGAATTATTCTATTTAATGAGTAGAGGAATTAGCAAAAAAGATGCAAAAAATTTACTTGTTAAAGGTTTGCTTCTTAAAAATATGAATATATATAAAAATAAAATAGAAGAAAAAATAAATGAATGTTGGAGGTGAAATATGAACCGTGATGATTTTGAACTTTTAAAAACAAATCTTATTTATTTTGATAATGGTGCGACTACTTTAAAGCCTAAAATATTATCAGAATCTATTAGTGATTATTATAATTATTATAGTTCAAACGCCCATAGGGGAGATTATAGTATTAGTATAAAAGCAAGTAGTTTATATGAAAAAACAAGAAAATTAGTTCAAAAACTTATAAATTCCAAAAGTGAAAAACAAATTGCTTTTACAAGTGGTACTACTGATAGTTTAAATAAAATAGTATTTGGTTATTTTGCTAATTATTTAAAAACTGGCGATGAAGTATTACTTACAAAAAGTGAACATGCTTCTAATCTTTTACCTTGGTTTGAACTTGCGGATAAAAAAGGTATAATTATAAAATATATTGAACTTGATAATAATCATAAAGTTACTATGGAGAATGTAAAAAAAGCAGTTTCAAAAAAAACAAAAGTTATTTCTATTGCTCATATTACTAATGTTGTTGGTGATGTAAGACCAATAAAAGAAATAACTGCCTTTGCACACAATAACAATATTTTAGTTGTAGTAGATGGAGCCCAAAGTGTACCACATATGAAAATTGATGTTACTGATTTAGATATTGATTTTTTAGCGTTTTCAGCTCATAAAATGTGTGGACCTACTGGTGTTGGTGTTTTATATGTTCACGAAAATCTGTTAAATGATATTAAACCAATTATATTTGGTGGCGGTATGAATGCTGAATTTAGTAATGATATGACAAGAATATATAAGCAAATGCCTGATTTATTAGAAGCAGGTACACCTAATATTGCTGGTGTTATTGGTTTTGGTTATATAATTGAATATTTAGAAAATATTGGTTTTGAAAAAATATATAAGTATGAACAAGAATTAAAAAAATATTTGGTTAAAAAACTTAAAGAAATAAAAGAAATCACTATATATAATGAATATAGTGAAAGTGGGATTGTAACTATAAATTATAATGGTATATTTCCGCAAGATTTAGCAGTTTACTTAGATAAATATAATATTTGTATAAGAGCAGGTAGTCACTGTGCTAAAATTTTAAAAGATGAGTTTAAAATTAAAAATACTTGTAGAATTAGCTTATATTTTTATAATACCAAAGAAGAAATTAATTATTTAATAAAAGCTTTAAAAAATCCTAATATAAAAGAAGAAATTATATAGTGGCCTGTCCACTATATTTTTATTCCTTGATAAGAATCTCTTTTTACCATTTCTTTGTCAATATCATTTAAAACAATGGTTTTTTTGATTAACCAAAAAGGCGTCACTAACTCATTTTTATCAGGATCACCAGTAAGCCTTTCAATAACTATTTTATCTTTTAAAAGTTCAAGTTGATCACATACTATGTCAATATATTCATCTTTTGTTAAAATATGAAAATGAGTATTATTGTATAAATTAAGTAGGGCAGTATCTTTTAAAATACTAAGCATATGAATCTTAATACCATCAATATTTAGACTATTTAAATATTTAACCGTTTCAAGCATCATTTCTTTTGTTTCAAAAGGTAGGCCGTTAATTATATGAACAACCGTAAAAATATTTCTTTTTTGTAATTTTTTAACCATTATCTCAAAGTTTTCTAAACTATGACATCTATTTATTAGTTTAGTAGTTTTACTATGAATAGTTTGAAGGCCAAGTTCAATTGTTAAAAATGTTTTTTTGTTTAACTCTTCTAAATAATCAAGACATTCGTCACTAATACAATCACTTCTAGTTGCGATAGAAATACCAACAACATTTTTAATTTTTAATACTTCTTCATATTTTTCTTTAAGTACATTTACACTAGCGTATGTGTTAGTACGTGCTTGAAAATAGGCAATATATTTACTATTTGGCCATTTTTTGTCCATAATTTGCTTTTGTTTATAAAATTGTTTTGTTAAACTATCTAATGGATTACCACCATATTCCCCACTACCAGTTTTTGAACAATAAATACATCCTTTGTAACCAACGGTGCCGTCTATATTAGGACAACTAAATCCTGCATTTAAACTTATTTTACTGATTTTACACCCAAATTTATTTTTATAAAAATAATCAAGGGTATGATATCTTTTATTTGTATTTGAATACTTAAATTTATTCATATATTTTTTTTCCTTTCTACATGATTATATAATTTATATTGTAAAAAAACAAGTATATATATTTAAAATATATAATTTTAAAATAAACAAAAATATAATTATACAAATACCTATATTTTTACTATGTATAAACAATACATATACCATTATTTTCCCATTGACTTTAGTATATAAAAACTATATAATTTAAAGGGTAGGTGAAATGTATGAAAAAAGGATTTACACTATTAGAACTTTTAGCAGTTATAGTATTACTTGCGGTAATAACAATGATAACAACCCCAGTAATATTAAAAGAAATAAAATCTTCAAAAGAGAAAGCCTTTATACAAAGTGCCTATTCATTAGTACAAGCAAGCACTACATATCAAGCAAATAATAATTATAAAGCTTATACTTTTAATTTTGCCGATGAAAGTACTGGTTATAAAAATTTAGAAATAGATGGTGATTACCCAAGCAGTGGCACCTTAACTATTGATGAAAACGGTAAAGTAAATTTAACACTATGGAGTGATGACTTAAGTATATGTATATCAAAGGAAAAAGACACAAAAGAAATAAAAAAAACAAATTACAGTAAAGATGAATGTAAGTAAATCTTGTATTATTTAAAAAAATATATTATAATTAGTTACAGATAGAGAGGTTTAAAGATGTATTCAAATATAAAAATACCTGTCCATATTGCCATCATTGTTGATGGTAATGGTAGATGGGCAACAAAAAGGGGACTTAATAGAAGTGATGGCCATAAAGCTGGATTCGAAAATGTAAAAAAAATAACTAAATATACTTTTGATAAAGGCATATCTTGTATTAGTGCATACCTTTTTTCAACCGAAAATTTTAAAAGGAATAAAACAGAAGTAAATTATATAATGAATTTGTTAGTTGATAAATTAAATGATATTTTAAAATTTTGTAAAGAAGAAAAAATAAAAGCAGTATTTTCTGGAAGATGTAATAATTTATCAGAAAAAGTAATAAATACAATGAATAAAATAGTAGAAAAAACAAAGGAATATCAAGGAAAAACTTTTAATATTTGTTTTGGCTATGGTGCTCATGCGGAAATAATAGATGGCATAAAAAAAATAGTAACTGATATTGAAAACAAAAAAATAAAAAAAGAAGATATAACCGAAGAATTATTTAATAAATATTTATACCAAGATCTTCCACCAGTAGACTTACTAATTAGAACAGGCGGAGAACTTAGAATTAGTAACTTTATGTTGTGGCAGTGTTCATATGCCGAATTTTATTTTACAAAAACATACTTCCCTGATTTTACAGAAAAAGACTTTGATGATGCTCTTTTAGAGTATACTAGAAGAGATAGAAGATTTGGAGGAATGAATAATGAAAACTAGAACAATTAGTGCGGTAGTAATGTTTATAATACTAGTACCTTTAATTATCTTAGGTGGCTCATACTTTTATGTAGGGCTTTATATAGTATCAATATTTGCTTTAAAAGAATTTTTAGATATAAAATCAAGTAAAAAAGAAATACCGTCTCCAATAAGACTACTTTCATATATTTTTATGACATTATTAGTGCTTGTTGGAATTAAGTCAAATACTGATATATATGCCCTAGACTATAAACTACTTGCGGCACTTGTGATGTTATTTTTAATACCAACAGTATTATATCATGATAGAAAAAAATATAGTATAAATGATGCCTTTTACTTAATAGGAGGATTGCTTTTTTTAGGTATATCATTATCACTATTTATAATAGTAAGAGATATGGGATTAAAAATATTTGTTTTCTTAGTATCAATACCAATTATTACTGATGTATTTGCGTATGTTACAGGACTTTTAATAGGAAAGCATAAACTACTACCTAAGGTATCACCAAAAAAAACATGGGAAGGTTTCTTTGGGGGAATACTATTTTCAGTATTTGCTTGTAGTATGTTTTATATAACATGTATAAACCCAGAAATAAACAAACTAACTTTAATTTTAATTTGTATATTCCTTTCAATAATTGGACAAATAGGTGATTTAGTATTTTCAATGATAAAAAGATATTATAATAAAAAGGATTTTTCAAAACTAATTCCAGGACACGGCGGAGTACTTGATAGACTTGATAGTATGATATTTGTGATGCTTGGTTTCATGTTTTTTATAGGAATAATTTAGGAGGCTTATTTATGACTTTAATTTACTTTATAATAATACTTGGTATTATTGTTCTTATTCACGAATTTGGACATTTTATATGTGCGAAAAAATCAGGTATATATGTATATGAATTTTCAATTGGTATGGGTCCAAGATTATTTAAATTCAATAGAAAAAATGATGAAACAGACTATTGTATAAGACTATTTCCAATAGGTGGTTTTGTGCAAATGGCTGGTGAAGAAGTAGAAGATGATACAACCATACCAAAAGATAAGAAATTTGGTAGTAAGACATTTGGACAAAAATTTATTACCGTTATTGCTGGAATCATGATGAACTTCTTTCTTGCAATTGTTCTATTATTTATTGTAGGACTTGCTTCTGGTGCACCTCAAAACAAACCAATAGTTGGTGAAATAAGCAAAGATTACCCTGCTTATACATCAGGCTTGCAAACAGGTGATCAAATACTTACTCTTAATGGTAAAAAAGCAAATACAATAGACAACTTAACATTACAATTACAGTCAAATATGGGAAAAACTATAAACTTAACAGTACTTAGAGATAATAAAAAAGTAAATATAAGTGTTGTACCAAAGAAAATAAAAGATGGAAAAGAAACAACATATAAATATGGTTTTGCGATAAATGATGAAAAAAAATATGGAGTATTCGCATCAATTAAATATGCTTTTACAAAAACATTTAGTTTAATACATCAAATGTTCTTTGTAGTACTTTATTTATTTACTGGGGGGCTTTCTCTTTCATCACTTGCAGGACCTGTTGGTATTTATAACGTTGTAGGTGATGCTGCAACCGCTGGATTTATAAATTTAGTTTATTTAACTGCATTTATTAGTATCAACGTTGGATTTATTAACTTTTTACCAATACCAGCATTTGATGGTGGAAGAATATTATTCTTACTAATTGAAAAAATAAAAGGAAGTCCAGTAGATCCAAAACTGGAAAACAGTATTCATGCTGTTGGCTTCTTCCTACTAATGCTTTTAATGATATTAGTAACATATAATGATATTATAAAATTGATAGGGGGATAATATGTTAAAGGTGGAGAATATAACAAAATATTATGGTAATCATTTAGTTGTTGATAACCTATCATTTACAGTAAGTCCGGGAGAAATTTTCGGACTTCTTGGTGTAAATGGTGCTGGTAAAACAACTACATTTAGAATGATTATTGGCCTTTTAGAACCAACTAGTGGTACAATTACTTTAAATGGTAAAAAAATAGATTATGATGTAACTGATAAAATTGGTTTTCTTACCGAAGAAAGAAGTCTTCTTACGAAGCTTACTGTTAAAGAACAGGCTATTTATTATGGAACATTAAAAGGTATGACAAAAGAAAAAATACTTAAAAGACTTGATGAACTTTTAAAACAATTTAAAATTGAAGAGTACAAAGATAAAAAAATAAAAGAACTATCAAAAGGTAATCAACAAAAAATACAATTTATTGTATCAATATTAAATAACCCAGAATTACTTATATTAGATGAACCATTTTCTGGTCTTGATCCATTTAATGTAGAGTTATTTAAAAAACAAATTACGAAAATGGCAAATGATGGTAGTATTATAATATTTTCTTCCCACCGTATGGAACACGTAGAGTTATTTTGTAAAAAACTTTTGATATTAAAAGATGGAAAAGATGTTTTAAGTGGTAATTTAAAAAATATTAAGGAAGAGTATCGTAAGAAAAATATTTTTGTAAAAGGAGATATTGATATAGAAAAAATAAAAAATATAAAAGGTGTTATTGATGTAAACAAAAGGGGCCTTGAAACTGAAATAAAAATATCTGATTTAAGTGTTAGTAAAGAAGTGTTTAAAGCAGTAAGTAAATCTTCTAATATAACAAAATTTAATGTAGAAGAGCCTAGTTTAAATGAAATATTTATTGAAAGAGTAGGTACAGCTTATGAAAAATAAACTTAAATTTTTAACACTTCAAAGTTTAAATAGAAAAATAAAAACAAAATGGTTTTTAGTCGCTAATATTCTTATTTTAATTGTTGTTTTATGTGTATTTAATATTGATAGTATTATTAAATTATTTGGTGGAGATTTTAATGAAAGTCAAATAGTTTATGTTAATGATAAAAGTAATATTACTTATGATTTATTAAAAAACCAAAATGAGAGTTATACTAAACTTTTAGATAGTAAAGAATCAAATTTTGAACTTAAAAAGACTAATAAAAGTCAAAAAGATGTTTTGAAGAAAGATAAAGGTGCTTGGTATTTAGTTATTGATAATGATAAGGAGAACACCATAAAGGCAACTCTTGTTTCTGAGGGTTATATTAGTAGTTATGATTTTGCTCAGTTAAATCAAATTTTAAATAGTACTAAAAAAGCTCTTGCTTTATCACTTAGCAATATTGATCAAAATGAACTGGCAATAATTTCTAAGGATATAAATATTGAAAGAGTAATACTTGATAAAACAAAAAAAGGAGAAGAAGAAAGTACTCAAATGATTATGACAACTGTCTTTCCATTTGTTATTTTGCCATTCTTCATATTGTCAATATTTATAGTTCAAATGGTTGGGGCAGAGGTTAATGATGAGAAAACTACTAGGGGAATGGAGATAATTATTTCAAGTGTTTCTCCTAAAATACATTTCTTTTCTAAGGTTATCGCAAGCAATTTATTTGTTTTAATACAAGGTGCGTTATTATTACTATTTGTAGGTATGGGATTATTTAGTAGAATGATGTTTTCTTCTAGTAGTATAACAGATACTTTGGAAAGTAATGGTTTTGATGTAGGAGGAATAATAAACTCTGTTTTAACAAGTGACGTTGTTAGTAGTCTTGCTTATGTAATCCCACTTGCGGTATTACTTATGCTTATAACGTTTGTTGCTTATTCACTTTTAGCGGGTGTACTTGCGTCAATGACAACAAATATAGAAGATTTTCAACAATTACAAACACCAATAATGATTATATCTTTAATAGGTTATTATTTATCAATTATGGCAGGTGTGTTTGAAGGTTCTTTGTTTATTAAAATATTTGCGTTTTTACCATTTATATCGGCGATACTTGCACCATCGCTTTTGGTACTTGGTCAAATAGGCGTTTTTGAATTTGTGATTGCGATTGCTATTATGATAGTAGTTGTTGTATTACTAATTAAATATGGTTTAAAAATATATAAAGTAGGTATTTTAAATTATTCTTCTAAAAATTTATGGAAGAAAATGTTTAAAGCCTTGAAGGAGTAGAGTATGAAAAAAAATATAATATATATAGTTCTTGTCTTATTACTTATAGGAGTTATTTGCTTTTTAACTTTTGGAAAAGATCTTGTAAAACCTAATTATATGACTATTAAAGGAAAAGAGGCCGTTACCCTTGTTAAAAAAGGTGCGATTGTTTTAGATGTTAGAAGTCAAAGTGAATATAAGAAAAAACATATAAAAGATGCGGTAAACTTACCAAGTCAGTATGTTAAAAAAATTAATTTTAAGTCAGAAAAACCTATAATTGTTTATTGCTCAAAGGCAAAAGATTGTAGGGATTCGGCAAATACATTGATTGAAAAAGGTTTTACTAATGTTTATAATTTAGGCTCTTTTGATAATTGGACAGGAGATACTGAGTAGTTACCATATGGTAACTTGTATGCGAGAGTGGTGGAATGGTAGACACGCTACTTTGAGGGGGTAGTGGAGGAAACTCTGTGAGGGTTCAAATCCCTTTTCTCGCACCAAATTGTTGTATAAAAAAGGTTATAAAATGAAATAACCTTTTATTAAAACCCACTTATTAAATCAATTAATTTCGTATTTTTATATATGCTTTCATGGCTAATTTTTCGTATTTAAGTAAGAAATTTTAATATATTAGATGTATTTAACTTTCTAATAATATAATTCAACTACAAGTTTAGTTCATTCTACTTGTAGTTTATTGCTTTTTAAATAAAATTTTTATATAATAAAATGGTAGGAGGTTATGTATGAAAAAAATTATATTTTTAGTTATAATAATAGTACTTGTAATTGTATTTGTTATATTAAATAATACTGATGCATCTAAATTTAAAAAAGAATATGAAAGTTTAAATGGTGAAAAAAATGGTAGTAATGTTACTAGGACAATAACAATAGATAAAAATAATCCTATGGTATATAGTAGTGCAAGTGAAATTATTAAAAAAATGAACAATAAAGAAACATTTGTAGTATATTTTGGATTTGCCGAGTGTCCTTGGTGTAGAAGTGTTCTTCCAACTTTGATTAAAGTAGCTAAGGAATTAAAAATTGATAAAATTTATTATGTAGATGTTTTAAATATTAGAGATACACTAGTAGTAGAAGATGGAAAAGCTGTTACTAAAACAAAAGGAACAAAAGATTATTACAAACTACTTAAAAAACTAGATAATGTACTTGCGGATTATAAACTTGATGTAGAAACAAATGAAAAAAGAATATATGCACCAAATATAGTATCAGTAGTTAATGGAAAGGCAAAATCCCTTGAAACAGGTATTTCAGATAAACAAACTGATGGCTATATGAAACTTACAAAAGATATTAAAAATGATATGTATAAAAAGATTAAACAAACTTTAAAAGTAGTAACTGATAGTGGAACTTGCTCACTAAATAAAAGTTGTTAATCTTTTTTTACTAGGAATTTTCTTTGCATTAATCAAAGTATTAAAAATCAATTCATAAACAATAAAAGACTGA
>CAYXTH010000003.1:0-12910 GCA_964468025.1 uncultured Muribaculaceae bacterium
CTGTTACTGTATAAAGGGCTACATAGCCTTTCCATTGATATTGTTTTTCTTGCTCAGCATCAGTTTCTAATGTTTCAGTATCTGAATCATCACCTGGTGTACTTACATTAAATGTTCCTTGTACTACTTTTGATTTTGCATCACTTGATAAACTATTATAGTATGTCCCATTTAAATATGTTGCCATTGTTGAATCACTTGTTACTGTTCCACTATATGTTGTACTATCACTTGTATTTCCATTTGGATAATAATATGTTATTGTCGATGGTGTACCTACTAAATTACTTGTTGCGGCCCATGCATTACATCCATAACTACTTGCATTGGTACAATATGTACTTGTACTACTGCTTCTATTACTTTTTGCATCCCATTGATATGTACCACTTAGTTGTTCATTTCTTACTATTTTAAGTGTTCCATCGCTTTCAATAGACATAATTCTCCATGTTTCATTATTAAATGTTATATAATTATTTACGTTTGCTCCTCTATAATAATATCTTCCATCAGTTACTGTATCAGCATATAATCCATCTCCTGATGCTACTACTTCAATACTCTGCCCGCCAAACTTAACAGGCGGTGGTACTTCACATTTATATGAAGTATCAGAGTTTAATATAAGTTGTTCTCCTGTTTTACAACTTACTGTGCACACTCCATCGCTATCACAACTAGGCGCATTTTTGGCTTTTTCATATAACTCATCAAGTGCCCCCTGTACAGTGGTAGAAGAAAGTCCACTACTGGTATTATCATAAGTAACATCACTGCTATATATTAAAGATGCTGCACCTACTGAAATAGTACAAGCAATTAAACCACCTATAATAAATGTAAATAAACTATTTTTAAATAATTTTTTAAACATATATTCACCTACCACTTATTTTATTTTACAACATATGTGTTCACTTTTCAACACTTTTGTTGTAAAAACAATAAAATAATACCTGAGGTGTTATTATGTACTATAATGAAAGAATAGTATTTGAAAGAGATTCTCAAAACATAACGCAAAAGGAAATGGCAAGTTTTCTTGGTATAAAGCAACAACAATATGCTAGATATGAAAAAGGTATAAATGTAATGCCGATTACCCACTTACCAAAAATATGTAAAAAACTAAATATATCAGCCGACTACATACTAGGCCTTACTAATAAAAAAGAAATAAACAAATAACTATTTATCTCTTTTAAAATCAATTTCAATTAATTCTTTTAAACTATTTAATAATAATTTTTTGGAACTTTCATCAATATTTTTAGCCTCTCTAACCATTGAAGATATTTCAGGCCATTTAAGATCTTTAACCTCCCAAAAATGCTTGATACCACTTTCTTTTATTACATCAAAGAAAGTATCTACAAGTATTTTTTTATCGCTATCACTTATAGATAAAGTCCATTCATTTAATCTCTTTTTTAATTTTTTACTACCATTTGAAAGCACTCCGGTAACTAAGAAAGGTCCAAAACAATACCAAGTAGTAAAATCATGTTGATAAGGTCCTTTCGCACTAGACTTAACAACTGTATAATTTTTATTATTAAGTAAAATACCTATCATACTCTCTTCTGGTAAAAAGTTTTTTAATTTAGGATAAAGTCTTTTATATTTACTAGAATTAAATTCTTTGTCTAAAAAGCCAGGGCCATCATTGTTATAAACAAATTTTATTCTATTAAAAATATCATCACTTGCTTCCATAGCACTTACCATTGCAAGATTACCACCCTTAGAATGACCACCTACATAGATTATTTTTTCATCTTTAATCACACTACTTAAGTAACTAATCGCATTTACCTGAGTAATACTTGGATACATATAAGATAAAACAAAATTTTCTTTCCATCCTATTATAGAATTATCAGTGCCACAATATGCAACATAACAAAAATCTTTATAACTAAACTTAATAGAAATAAACTGTGTTTTCTCATTTACTAAATAAATATAATTAGAAAGAACAACATCCTTATATCTTTTACCTTTTGCTAAAACCTTAATAATTTCATAAGCCTTTTTACCGAGTATTGTTTTAATATTCATATATTCCTTTTCATATTTATGTATATTATTAAAAACATTAAATAAAGTATCACTACCACTTAACACCTTATTAAAAGGTAAATACGCTAAACAAGAAAACACAATATTGTCCATATCATTAAATGGACTTTCTTCAAAAGTAACATTATTATAATATTTTATATAATCATCTACTGTATACATTTCAGACTCCTTTCAATAGACTTCATTAAATCAATTAAATAATAAATAAAATGCTTATCTAATTTTATGGTATCAAGAGTAATTGTAAGTTTTTCAAATTTCATAGAAAATCTAAACATTCTTGAAATTTTATTAACCTCATAAAATAACTCATCACCATTGATATTATTAGTTAAATCCTTATTTAAAGTAATTTCCACAGTATTTTTTGTTTGTTTAATTTCATTTATACCAAGTTTTTCCGCATATTTTTCAAACAACTCCTCATGCATATAAATAATTAACTCATCAGATAATTTACCAAACCTATCCTCAAGTTCTTCCCTTACTTTATTTAAACTATCATAAGAGTCAATTGTATTTATTTTTTTGTGTATCTCAATTTTAAGATCATTGTCATTAACATAAGTATCATCGATAAACGTTTCCACTTCAATAAGTGGATTTTGTTTTCCACTTTCTTTTATTACTTCTTTTCCTTGTAATTTTAATATTTCCTCATTAAGCATTTCCATAAATAATTCAATACCAACACTATCAATAAAACCAGCTTGTTCACTACCTAAAATATCACCTGCACCTCTAATAGATAAATCACGCATAGCAATGGCAAAACCACTACCAAGTTCCGTAAAATCTTTTATTACCTTTAATCTTTTAGTTGCAATTTCTGATAAAACTTTTTTATTATCATACATTAAATAACAATAAGCAATTTTATCACTTCTACCAATTCTACCACGTATTTGATATAGCTGTGAAAGACCAAATCTATCAGCATCTATTATAATTAAAGTATTCGCATTTTCTATGTCAATACCAGTTTCAATAATAGTTGTACATAAAAGCACATCAAACTCTTTATTTATAAATTTAATCATAACATTTTCAAGTTCAGTTTTATTCATTTGCCCGTGTGCGACCGCAACTTTAGCATCCGGTACTAGTTCATTTATTTCTTTTAATTTACTTTCCATATTTTCAATTCTATTATATAAAATAAATGTTTGCCCACCACGGGCTAGTTCTTTATAAATAACGTCTTTTATTATTTGATCATTTTCAGCAAGTACATAAGTTTGAATAGGATACCTATTAACTGGTGGTGTTTCTATTAAAGATAGACTTCTAATACCAGCCATGGACATTTGAAGAGTTCTTGGAATTGGAGTTGCAGATAAAGTTAAAACATCTATATTGTTTTTATATTCTTTTATTTTTTCTTTATGCTTTACACCAAATCTTTGTTCTTCATCAATTACAAGTAGTCCTAAATCTTTAAATTCAACATCACTACTTAATATTCTGTGAGTACCTATTAAAAAATCAATTTTACCAAGTTTTAAATCTTCTAAAATTTTCTTCACTTTTTTAGGTGAAACAAACCTATTTAATAGTGCTATATTAACATCAAATTCTTTAAATCTATTTAAAGCATTAGTATAGTGCTGAGAAGAAAGAATTGTAGTAGGACATAAAAGTGCCGTTTGTTTGCCTGATAAAATAGCCTTAAAAACAGCCCTAAAAGCGACTTCAGTTTTCCCAAAACCAACATCTCCACATAATAACCTATCCATAGGATGAGGAGATTCCATATCTTTTTTTATTTCTTCAGTTACTCTTAGTTGATCTTTTGTTTCTTCAAAAGCAAAATTCTTTTCAAACTCTATTTGATTTTTATCATCTTTTATAAAAGCAAAACCTTTTTTACTTTCACGAAGAGCATATAATTTAAGTAAATCAGATGCAATATTTTCAGCTCTTTTTCTAGCATGAGCCTTTGTTTTTTTCCACTGATTACTACCAAGTTTATTTAACTTAACAATTCCCTCTTTACCAGAATATTTAGAAATTAAATCAATTTTTTCCACAGGAATATATAACTTATCTCCACCCTCATATTCAACTGTTAAATAATCTTTTTTTAATCCGTTTTTTACAATAGTTTTTAGTCCTAAATACTTACCAATACCATACGTACTATGAACAACATAGTCTCCTATTTGTAGCTTTGTAATATCCTTTATTCTAGTGCCATATTTAAATTTTGTTTTATAAGAATTTTCTTCATTTTTATCATAAAGCTCATTTTCACTAATAACAACATAGTTGTTATATAAAAAGCCACCATTCATTTTTTTATTAATAATATTTATTTTTAAGGGAAATATTTCATTTTCATTAGTTAAAATTGCATTTTTCATATATTCCATAAATTTGTTTATTTTATATCTACTATCTAAACAAACAATAACTGTTTGTTTATCCTTTATAAATTTATTTAAATAAATGCTTATATCACTAATATTACCTTTATAAGGAATAACGCTAGTTTTCTTAAAGGTTTTAAAATCTTTTCCATCTTCTATATCTTCAAATACAATAGCATTTAAATCAATATTAAAACCATTCATATACTTTGTATCAGGAGAAATATCAATACTAATAGAATAATTTTTCATTTCTTCTAACAACTGAACATAATTATTTTTTAAAACAGTTAAATTATCATAAACAGTTATAAAATTATCTAAATAGCCACCAATATTAGTAGTATCTTTATAGTTAGATAAACATCTATGTGATTTATTAAAATTATCTTCATCAGTAAGAGTTTCAGTATTTGGATAAATAATTATCTCATTTATTTTTTTTATTGTACGCTGGTTATCTACATCAAATGTTCTAATAGAATCTATTTCATCACCCCAAAACTCAATTCTAACAGGATTATCTGCATTTATTGGAAAAATATCTAATACATAACCACGAATAGCCATTTCACCTGTCATATTAACAGTTACTTCTCTTTTATACCCGCAAGTAAAAAGTTTTTCTACGATATTATTTATATTGTACTCATTACCTTTTTTTAAGGTTACTTTACTTTCTAAAAACTTCTGTTTAGATGGTAAATATCTTAAATAACCCATTAAAGTAGTTATTACAATACCTTTATTATTTAAAATACTTTCCATGGTTTCAAGCCTTGTAATTTTAAATTCAGGGCTTGACGCAAGAGCAACACTAGTTAGAAAATCATCCATTGGAAAAAACCATACATTATCAGT
Source organism: uncultured Muribaculaceae bacterium (assembly GCA_964468025.1). GTDB lineage: Bacteria > Bacillota_I > Bacilli_A > RF39 > UBA660 > Coprosoma. The sequence goes on from CAYXTH010000003.1 coordinate 5,319, forward strand.
ATAGCATTTAACCATATTATATAATTTTCCAGCTTCATGAAGATTAGGTGTTACTAGTAATATGTTTTTGTTTTCTTTTTTATATTTATTATAAATATAAAGACTTTTTAATTCATCATTAAAGCCAGATATTTTAGTATCGTTTAAATCAGTAAATAAATTATCAAAAAAACTCATACTATTCCTCCGATTTTTTTCTGTTATATTTATTCATTAAATTATCAAAAGGCATATTCAAATAATCATCTATGATACTTACTGCATATTTATTAACAGAGTTTATTTTTTCTAAATTACCCTTTGAAACACGTCCAATTACATAATTAACTGTATCCGTGCTAGCATCTCTTGAAATACCTATTTTTATTCTTTTATATTCATTTGTTTTCAAATGTAGTTCAATATTTTTAAGACCATTATGACCAGCTGATGAACCTTTTTGTTTTATTTTAACCCTGCCCATATCAGTGTCCATATCATCAACTATTACAAGTAAATTTTCTTTTGATATTTTAAAAAAATTTAAAAAATTATATATAACTTCTCCTGACAAATTAATAAATTTACAAGGTTTTAATAAAATTATTTTTTCATTATTATAATTAAACTGAGTATATAATCCACCAAATTTCTTTTTATCAAAGGTAAGCCCTTTTTCCTTGGCGTAAGTATCAATAAATCTAAAACCAGCATTATGCCTTGTTTCTTCATATTCTTTTCCTGGATTTCCAAGACCTACTATCAATTTCATAAACTCACTCCTTATGATACTCACTATAAACATCACTCTTAGGTATATTTCTTTCTCTTGCGACTATCTTAATTGCTTCTTTTGATGTGTAACCTAAATCAATATACATATTTATATGTTCTATTATAGTAATATCACTATAATCTTTTATATCATTATTACCATTTACGACAATAACCATTTCACCTTTTAAATCATTTACTATTTTTAAGGTATTATCAATATTATCCCTAATAATTTCTTCAAATTTTTTACTAATTTCTCTTGAAAGAGATATTTCTCTATTACCAAATATTTCTTTTATATCAGAAAGAGTATCAAAAACTCTATGAGGTGCTTCATAAAAAATTATTGGATATGTTATATTTTTTAATGCTTTTAGTTCTTTTTTTCTTTTAGAAGTTTTACTATTTAAAAAACCATAAAACAAAAATCTATCAGTATTAAAACCACTCATTACCATTGCTGGTACAAAAGCAGTTGCCCCTGGAAGACATACTACATTATATCCTTTGCTTGAAACTTCTTTTACAAGCGAGTATCCTGGATCACTAATACAAGGAGTTCCCCTATCACTTACTACTGATACTTTTTTGCCATCTTTTAAATAAGAAATAACCTTATCAGTATTATTATTTTCATTAAACTTGTGACTTGATATTAGTTTTGCTCCACTTATATTAAAATAATTTAATAATTTTCCTGTTTCTCTTGTATCTTCAGAAAAAATTATATCAGAATTTTCAAGTATATTAAGTCCCCTTATAGTTATATCTTCCATATTTCCAATTGGGGTTGGTACTACATATAATGTTGGAGATTCATCATAACTTTTTTGTCTCATTTTTTCACCTACTCAAAATACGCCATTACATCTTTGGTATAATTCCCATTATCTTCATGAATATATAAAGGTGGTAATATTTTTAAGCCAGGATTACCATTTTTCATACCTTCTACTAATAAAATATTAGCATCTTTATTTTTCTTAGGATAAACTAACCTTATTTTTTTTGGTTCTATATTATTTTTTCTCATTTCTTCTAGTATATCAATAAGTCTTTCTGGTCTATTTACAAGTGCAAGTACTCCTTTATTTTTTAATAATTTTTTTGATATATTCATAAGTTGTTTTAGGTTTAACTTTACTTCGTGCCTAGCAATTGTTTTATAATCATTATTGTTTAAATTAGATGTTTCATTTACTTTAAAAAAAGGAGGATTACAAGTAATTATATCAAATGTTTCAGTTGGAATATTTTCTTTTAATATATTTATATCATCATTAATTATTGATATTTGTTTATCTAGGTTATTTAATTTTATAGACTTTTTAGCAAGCAAAGCCACATCCTTTTGTATTTCTACTCCTATTATATTAGCGTTGGTTTTAGTTGCTAATATAAGGGGTATAGGTGCATTACCACAACCTATATCTAGTATTTTTTTTATATTTTTACCAAGTGTTACAAAGTTAGGTAAAAGAACCGAATCCAAAGAAAAATTAAACATATCAGTATCTTGATAAATTTTTAAATTCTTAAAACCAAGTAAATCATTTATTACTTGCATTTTTATCTACCTCAACTATACCATAATCAGGAACACTTACCTTATATTTTTGACGAAGTATATCAAGACCAGTAACAATACCTTTTCCTTTTTCAGTATCTATTTCATCCCCTATTTTAAGCATACCCATTCTACATTTCTTATAACATTCATTTTCATATTTAAGGCAACATAAAAGCCTACCACATAACCCATTTATTTTATTTGGATTAAGTGAAATATTTTGATTTTTTGCCATATTTATTGATACAGTATCTAGATCCTTTAAAAACCTCGCACAACATAATTTTTGACCACACTGACCATAGCCACCTATTTCCTTTGCTTTATCTCTTGCACCTATTTGTCTTAATTCAATTCTTACTTTGTAAATGGTTGCGAGATCTTTTGCTAATTTTCTAAAATCAACCCTACTATCAGCAGTAAATCTAAATAAAAGTTTATCTCTATCAAAAGTATATTCTGCAGAAATAACATTCATAGGCAAATTATTTTTTTTAACTAGTTCCTTACATTTTTTTAATGCATATATATTATCTTTTAAGTTTTTTTTATGTTTAATATAATCAGCTTTACTAGATATTCTTATTATTTTTTTTAGTTTTCCATTTACCTTTGACTTATCTATTTTCATGTGTGGATTTTGTACCATACCAAATTGAAGACCTTGATCAGTTTTAACAATTACAGTAACATTCTTTTTTAAATTATAGTCATTAGCATCAAAATAATATACTCTGCCATTTTTTTTAAAAGATACACCTACTACATCAATCATATTATTCACCACTTTCGAATGCGATTATAAGCCTGTCCATTAAAAGACTAGTATTCACATTAAATTTTATTTTTTCTTTATATTCTAACAAAGTTTTTAATTTATTACAAATTTGTAAAGTTGTGTTCTTTAAAGATATTTCTTTTATATCATTTATATAGTCATTAAAATATGTAATATTTATATTTAATTTATAATTTAAAACATCTTTATAATACATTATTAAAATAGAAAAAGCATTTAAGTATTCATCTTTTGTTTTTACATAATCGTGCCATAGCTTTTGCATATATACAATTGTATCTAAATGATTTATTTCATAATATTTTGGAAAATTTATTATTTTATTTATTTTTTGTTTATATTCCTCATTTATTTCTATATCATTATAAAGAGCTGTTTGTATTTTTTTTGTAGTACTAAGGTTTTCCATACTAGGAAGTACTTGTCTTAAGCTAAGTACTTGACACCTTGATATTATAGTTTTAAGCATTTGATACATATTATTGGTAATTAGAATAGCAATTATATTTTCTTCGGGTTCTTCTAAAAATTTTAATATTGAATTGCTGGCAGATTTATTTAATTTTTCCGCTTCATATATCACATATATTTTTTTGTTACCAAATAATGCTTTTGTATTAAATTCTTCCATAAGTTCAAGTAATTGTTCCTTTTTTATCCACATTCCCTCTGGTTTAATTATTTTAATTTCTGGATAATTTCCACTATCTATCATTGCACAAATATTACAGTTATCACATTTTTTTTTAGTACATAACATTTCTTTTATAAAAGAAAATACAAGTCCATTTGTATTATAATAGCCATTTGTTTCAAAAAGATAGGCATGTGAACACCTACCATTTTTGATGGCATTAGACAGTACTTTATAAACAGTTGGTTGCTCTTCCTTGTATTTTTCTAACATACATCCTCCTAGTATATAACTAATCTAATTATTATTAAAAATATTAAACCTGGTATTTCAAATATTGATAGTACTGATACCGTTATTACATTTATTGGTATAAATGCTTCACTTGGTACTAATATATTATAACTATATAACATAAAAAAACTAATAAGTATTTTTTTTAATATGGTTATTATTTTTTTCATAGGATTCCTCCTATATAATTATATAAAAGAAATATCTTTTTATGAAATTTTCATTCTACCATCTAAAGCAATACTTAAAGTTATTGGATCTATATAATCAATATCTGCACCCATTGGTACGCCATAAGCAATTTTACTTACTATAACATTTGTTTTTTCAAGTAATTTACTTATATAAAGTGCCGTTGTTTCACCCTCTACACTTGGTTTAATTGCAAGAATAATTTCTTTTATATTGTCTTCTTTTATTCTCTTTATTAAAGATGATAAATTTATATCTTCAGGATTTATTCCGTCTAATGGATTTATTAGTCCACCTAAGACATGATAACGGCCATGAAATGTGCCTAATTTTTCAAATAAAACTATATTTTTGCTTTCTTCTACTACACATATAATATTTTCATCTCTTGTATTATCGGTGCATATATTACAATAATCACTTTCAGTTAAATTACCACACTTATCACATTTTTTTATTTTAGTTTTAGTATCTTTAAGAGATGTTGAAAATAATTCAATTATTTCTTCATTTAAATTTAATGTAGATAGTGCGAGTCTTTCCGCCGTTTTTTCTCCTACTCCTGGGAGTTTTTTAAAACATTCTATCAAATTGCATATTGTTGTAGGATAATTCATTAAAATAGCCCTGGCATTCCCTTGGTATATTTACCCATTTTTGTTTCAGTCATTTTATCAATTTGTTTAATGGTGTCATTAATCGCAACTAATATCATATCTTCTAACATTTCTATATCATCTACATCAATACTATTAGAATCAATTGTTACCTTAGTAACTTCCTTATTTCCTTTCATTTCAACAGTTACAAGAGAACTAGTCCCAGTAAATGTAGTTTCATCTATTTCTTCTTTGGCTTTCATCATATCTTTTTGTAATTTTTGAGCTTGTTTCATCATTGCTTGTATATTCATTTTATCTTCCTTTCTTAACTATACTCTATTATATCACTAAAAAGTGTAGTAATGTCATCTTTTTTTTCTAAAAAAATTTCGTCTAATTTTATATTTTCTTCTTTATAAATAAATGGTCTTAATTTATCATTAAAATCTTTTTTTATTACTTCCCACTCTTTAGCATCAGTAGAAATTAAATTATAATGCTTTCCACATATTTTTTCAATAGTTTTTTCTATGTCAATTAAATTTTCATTAAATGATTTTGATAAGTGTTCTAATTTATATACAAAAATCATATTTTCATCACTTACAGCTTTTAATACACCATCTAATATTATTGAAACTTGCTTATTATAAGCAGGGTCAAATAAGTATTCATTTAAATTACTTAATCTTTCTTTTAATGTAAGCATATTTTTTTTATTAAATTTAGATAGGGTATTATCTATTCTTATTTTTTTAAGTTCATTTAATTTATTTTTTTTGTCATCATCAAGTACTACTTTTTTTAAAGAATTTATATTTGGTTTTGTTTCTTTTACAGAAGTATTTGATATAGATGTGGTTACAGATTTTTTTTCAAAAATGTTTGGCACATTTTTTTCAATTGTTTTTTGTACAAATTGTGTATTATTAACACTTTTACATTTTTGCGGAATACCCTGGTTTTCAAAAGTTTTATCAGTAGATACCATTTTTATAATTGCAAGTTCTAACATCAATTTTGGGTTATTTGTATTTTTCATATTTAATATACAATCATTTAACTCTTCAATATATTTTATTAGCAGATTACTATCAAAGTTAATATCTTTATAGACACTTACTGATACATTTGTTTCCGCAAAATACTTAGGAGCTTTTATATATATAAGCAAATTACGCATAAATGATACTATTTCTTCGGTTAATTTTACAAAGTTTTTGCCACGTGCATTATATTGATCTAACGATTTGAAAATTTCTTCTAAATTATTATCACAAATATAATTTATAAATTCTTTTAAATCATTATAAGTTAAAGTACCATTTATATCGTGAATATCTTCCACAGTTATTGTATTTTCGTTATAAGCAGCAACTTCATCTAACATACCAAGCGAATCACGCATACCACCATCAGACAACTGTGCAATTTCATATAATGCATCTTCTTCAATTGAAATATTTTCTTTTTTAGCAATATATTTTAACCTATCAACAATGGCATTCAAACTTATTTTTTTAAAATCTAATCGTTGGCACCTTGAAATTATAGTTTCCGGTAGTTTATGTGGATCAGTAGTTGCCAGTATAAATATAATATGTGCTGGAGGTTCTTCTAGTGTTTTTAACAAGGCATTAAAGGCACCTGGTGTAAGCATATGAACTTCATCAATAATATATATTTTATACTTTCCATACGATGGCACTAATGATACCTTGGATCTTAATTCTCTTATTTCATCCACTCCATTATTAGATGCAGCATCTATTTCTATTATGTCACTGTTATTCTTTTGTGTACAATTTACACAAACACCACATGGTGTACAATTTACAGAATTTTCACAATTAACTATTTTAGCAAATACCTTAGCCATACTTGTTTTACCAGTACCTCTTGGACCTGCAAATAAATACGCATGGTTAATTTTATTATTAGTGATTGAATTTTTTATAATTTTTACAATAGTATCTTGACCACATATATCATCTAATTGTTTTGGCCTATATTTTCTATATAATGCTTGATACATCTCATCACCTTCTTATATAAATCATTATAACATTTTAACAACATAAAAGAAAATAACTTTAACATTATTTTCCACGTTTTCTTTTAAAAAAATCACTTAAAAGTTTTTTGGATATTTCAGTACCAGTACACTTTTCTAACTTTGGTAACTTCACTAATTCATTTGGATTTTTTTTAGTACAATAATATACTTTTTTAATACGTGCTTGTGCAATCGCATATAAACACATTTGGCAAGGTTCTAATGTAACATACATTTCACAGTCATTTAAATACCAATCTTTCTTTTTTTTGCAAGCCATTTCTAAGGCATTTATTTCGGCATGCCTTGTAACCATTTTTTGTTTTTCTTTGGTATTATGGCCATAACCAATTATTTCATCATTGCAAACAACAATTGCCCCAACTGGAACATCATCAGTATTCAAAGATTTCTTTGCTTCTTTAATAGCTTCTTCTATAAAATAATTCATTATATCACCTACAAAAAAAGGTACACACAATTAGAGACTTTTAAGGCTGCTGTCTTCCAACTCTGACCTGGTTCAAGCATAATTGTTGTACCATAAATAATATATATCATTTATAATTTTAAAGCAAGTTTTATTTGATATAATTAAAATTATTTATATGTTTCACGTGGAACATTGTCTTTGTATTATATTTTTATATGCATTATACCTATGTTTCACGTGGAACATTGTTTTTATA
>CAYXTH010000003.1:13010-23749 GCA_964468025.1 uncultured Muribaculaceae bacterium
TACCTATGTTTCACGTGGAACATTGTTTTTATATTATATTTTTATATGCATTATACCTATGTTTCACGTGGAACATTGTTTTTATATTATATTTTTATATGCATTATATCTATGTTTCACGTGGAACATTAAAAAAAGAAAATACTATTCAATATTTTCTTCTTTTACATCATCATCATTTTTTTCAATTAAAGCAATATTACTTACTATTTGATTATTTTTTAAATTTATTAGTTTTACACCTTGTGCTACTCTACCAGTTGATGATATTTGTGCAATTGGTGTTCTAATAATCATACCACTATCTGTAATAATCATTAAATCTTCATCACCTGCTACAAGTTTAAACGAAACAATATTACCATTTTTATCGGTTACATTTAACGCTTTCACACCTTTACTACCTCTGTGTGTCATACGGTATTCTTTAATATCAGTTCTTTTTCCATAACCTTTTTCAGTAACTACTAGTATTTGTTGATCTTGTTTAGCAACTTCACAACCAACACATTTACCATTGCCTAAATCAATACCTTTTACACCAGAAGCAGTACGACCCATTATTCTAATTTCATTTTCATTAAACCTTATCATTCTACCATTTGAAGAGGCAATTACTATTTCATTGTCACCTGTTGTTTTTTGAACAGAAATAAGTACATCGTTTTCTTTTAAACTAATCGCTATTTTCCCATTTGTACGTATATTTTCAAATTCCGATAATTTAGTTCTTTTTACAATGCCATTTTGTGTACAGAAAATTATATTACCATTTACTTCCTCTGCACTAATTTTAAGCATTGCTTTTACTATTTCATCTTTTTCAAGTGGTAGTAAGTTTACTATTGGTAAACCTTTTGATTGTCTACTATATACAGGTATCTCATAACCTTTTATTCTATATACTTTACCTTTATTAGTAAAGAACATTAAATAATCATGGGTTTTCATAGAAATTAAATTTTCAACAAAATCTTCTTCATTTGTTGTCATTCCTTTAATTCCTACACCTCCCCTATTTTGAGTTTTGTATGTTTCACTAGTCATACGTTTAACGTAACCTTTATTAGTTAAAGTTATTACAACGTTTTCCACAGGAATTAAAGATTCATCTTCAATATAATCAATAGCAGTCATATCAATATTAGTTTTTCTTTCATTTGCGTATTTTTCTTTTATTTCAAGTAATTCTTTTCTTATTACTTGCAAAATATTGTTTTCACTGCTTAATATTTCCTTTAATTCTTCTATTAGTTTTAATAAATTATTAAGTTCATCAATTACCTTGTCTTTTTCTAAGCCAGTTAACTTACGTAAACGCATTTCAAGAATAGCTTCCGTTTGAACATCATCTAAACCATATTTATTAGAAAGCTTTTCTTTTGCTTGAGCATCAGTGGAAGACTCTTTAATAATTTTAATAACCTCATCAATATTATCAAGTGCTATTTTCAAACCTTCCAATACATGAGCACGTTTTTCAGCTTTGGCTAAGTCAAATTTTGTTCTCCTATAAATAACCTCTTTTTGAAAGTCAATGTAACTACTAATAATATCTTTTAATCCCATTATTTGTGGTTTTCCTTGATGCAACATTAACATATTTATACCATATGAAGACTGTAACTGGGTATGCTTATATAAATTATTAAGTACTACATTAGGATTAGCGTCTTTTTTTAATTCCAAAACTATTTTTAAACCATCATTAAATGACGTTTCTTCCCTTAAATCGGAAATACCATCAATCACTTTATCTCTTACTAATTCAGCAATTTTTGTAATAAGTGCAGATGTATTTACTTGATATGGAACCTCCGTAATTATTAAATCATAGCGTCCTTTCTTCTCTAAAATATCAACTTTACCGCGTATAGCAATTGACCCTTTTCCCGTTTCATAAGCTTTTTTAATACCACTATTACCTAATATACTACCGCCTGTTGGAAAATCGGGACCCTTGATGTAATTCATAAGTTCTAATACATCAATATCTTGATTATCAATATACGCGACACAGCCATCAATTACTTCTCCTAAATTATGTGGTGGTATATTTGTAGCCATACCTACCGCAATTCCCATAGTTCCATTTACTAAAATATTTGGAAAACGTGATGGTAATACCACAGGTTCCTTTCTTGTTGAATCAAAATTATCTGCAAAATCAACAGTATTTTTATTTATATCACGTAAAAGTTCGAGTGCTATTTTAGATATTCTAGATTCAGTATAACGATATGCGGCTGCGGTACTTCCATCAATTGCACCAAAATTGCCATGACCATCTATAAGTGGATGACGATAACTAAAATCCTGAGCCATTCTTACCATTGCATCATATACCGCAGTATCACCATGTGGATGATAGTTACCAATAACTGCACCCACTGTTTTAGCACACTTTACATACGCCTTATCGGGTGTAAACCCGGATTCAAGCATTGTATATAAAATCCTCCTGTGAACCGGTTTTAACCCATCTCTAAGTTCTGGTATCGCTCTTGATACAATAACACTCATTGAATATTCCAAAAAGGATTTTTGCATTTCATCTACTATATTATTCTCTTTTAACTTATCCATTTTTTCACCTCTAAACATCTAAATTTTCCACATATTGAGCATTATTCTCTATAAATTCACGTCTAGGTTCTACTTCTTCACCCATAAGTGTTTCAAAAACCTTATCAGCAAGCATAGCATCTTCAATAGTAATCATTCTTAAAGTACGGTGCTCAATATTCATAGTTGTATAGCATAATTCTTCCTTATCCATTTCACCCAAACCTTTGTTCCTATTTATAATAGGTTTTACATTTGTAGGCAATGAAGCAAGGTATTCTTCTTTTTCTTCATCTGTTAAAACAAACTTAAATGTTTTACCATGAGTTATTTTATATAAAGGTGGCTGAGCAACAAATACATGGCCTTGTTCAATAATAGGTCTAAAAAATCGATAAAACAAGGTAAGTAATAATGTCCTAATATGGGCACCATCAACATCGGCATCGGTCATTATTATTATTTTATGATACCTTAATTTAGAAATATCAAACTCTTCACCTATTCCTGTACCAAAAGCAGTTATCATACTTCTAATTTCCGCATTGCCTAAAATACGATCAAGACGAGCCTTCTCTACATTTAAAATTTTACCTCTAAGTGGCAAAATTGCTTGTGTTTTTGCATCTCTTCCTTGTTTTGCTTGACCTCCTGCCGAATCTCCTTCGACTATAAATATTTCAGAAATAGATGGATCTTTTGATGAACAGTCGGCAAGTTTGCCCCACTGATTAGTAAGTTCAAGCCCACCCTTTCTTCTTGTAAGTTCACGGGCTCTTTTAGCAGCAACACGGGCTCTTGCAGCTGTCATATTCTTTTCAATAATTAACTTTGCTTCATCAGGATTTTCAAGTAAAAATCTTTCAAAACCAGCAGAAAAAACACTATCAGCAAGTTTTCTAACTTCGGAATTACCAAGTCTTCCTTTTGTTTGCCCCTCAAACTGTGGATTAGGATGTTTACAAGATACAATCATTGTTAATCCTTCTTTAACATCTTCTCCACCCAAAGAATCATCTTTTTCCTTTAAAATATTATTTTTCCTTGCGTAATTATTTAAAACACGAGTTAATGCTCTTCTAACACCCTCCTCATGAGTTCCACCATCGTGAGTATTGATATTATTTACAAAAGAATAAATATTATCAGTATAACCTGTATTATATTGCATTGCAACTTCAAATATAATACCCTCTTCTTCACCTTCTAAATGAATAATTTGCTCGTGTATTGGTGTTTTATTTTCATTTAAATACCTTACATATTCACTAATACCACCTTCGTAGCAAAATTTTTCACCAGTAGTGTCTTCTTCATCTCTATCATCTCTAAGTGTTAAAGTTAAACCTTTATTTAAAAATGCAAGTTCCCTTGTTCTAACTTTTAAAGTTTCGTAATCATAAATATCAATATCAAAAATAGTAGAGTCTGGTTTAAAAGTCACTGTTGTCCCAGTTCTTTCTTGTTCACACTGTCCAATAACTGTTAATTTTTGTACTATTTTTCCACCATTTTCAAACTTAACTTCGTAAATTTTACCATCTTTATAAACGGTAACAATTACATATTTAGAAAGAGCATTAACTACTGATGCACCTACTCCGTGAAGTCCACCTGATACTTTATAGCCACCGCCGCCAAATTTACCACCAGCGTGCAAAACTGTGTAAACTGTTTCTACTGTGGATAAACCTGTTTTAGGATGAATTCCAACAGGAATACCACGTCCATTATCTTTTACAGTAATAGAATTATCTTTATTTATAATAATTTCAATATTATTGCAATATCCCGCAAGTGCTTCGTCAATACTATTATCAACAATCTCCCATACAAGGTGATGTAAGCCCTTTACATCAGTTGTACCTATGTACATACCAGGTCTCTTTCTTACAGCCTCTAAACCCTCTAAAACTTGAATATCAGAAGCATCATAATGTTCATTATTATTCATTATTCATCTCTCCTTTTAAGACATTTCCTTTATCAATATGAATCAATTTAGCATTGTCAAGTAAACTTTTATCAATATTATTTAAATCAGTAGTTGTTATTATTACCTGAATATCACCCGAAATATAAGAAAGTAATCTCTCTTTCTTAGTATTATCAAGCTCACTAAATATATCATCCAATAAAACAATAGGATTTGTCCCCTTATAATCTTTTAATATATGTATCTCCGATAATTTTAAAGCAATTACCGCAAGTCTTTGTTGTCCCTGTGAACCAAAATTTTTTAAATTTAATTCATTTAAACAAAACTCAAAATCATCACGGTGTGGACCATATAAAGTAGATTTAAACTTAATTTCCTTTTCAAAATTATCTTCTAAGGTCTTTTTTAAAGTACTATATAAATTATCCTTTGAATAACTATCAATACCTATTGATGGCTTATATTCTATTTTAAAGCCATTTTTTCCTGTTAATCTTTCAAAAATACTAGGACATATATTATTTAATCTTTCAAATAATTTTTCCCGCATTTGATATATAAAAACACTTTTATTTATAAAATAATTCGTAAGTACATTAAAATAATTAAAATCAATTTTTTGTCCTTCACCTAATTTTTTTAAATATTCATTACGAGTTTTTAATAATTTGTTAAAATCGTTAATTGCATTATAATAATTTATTGATATTTGACATAAAGACATATCTAAATACTTCCTTCTAACAGAAGGTGTACCCTTAATTAAATCCAAATCTTCCGTATAAAAAACAACTATATTGGTTTTATCAATGTAATCGCTTATTTTTTTCACTACATTATTATCAATTTTAACTTGTTTTGTTGTTTTATTTAATAAAACTTCTAGTTCATAAGGAATATTATTAAGTATAGTCCCTTTTACTATTGTGTAATCATTATTATCTTTTATTAAATTATTATCAATAAAAAATTTATGTGATTTAGTAAAACCAAGTACATATACGCTTTCAAGTAAATTTGTTTTTCCTGAGCCATTATTACCATATACAATATTGATATTTTTTCCAAATTCTATTTTTAAATAATCATAATTACGAAAATTAGTTATTTCGATGTTCTTTATTATCATTACCAAACTCCTTATTGCATTTTTTTGGCTTATACGAAAACAAACACTATTTTGTAGTACACCTATACCTATATACAATTATATCACAAATAAAGAAAAAATAGGCAAAAATTGCCCATTTTAACATTTTTTTCTACGATTTAAAATCGTTCTAAGCTGAAATGCTCTAAAAAGTTGATTTTCAAAGGAAAAATAAGATATAGGAAGTTTTGTTTTATACCCGCCCATAAATTCAATGAGAACTGATTTACCCTGTTTTCGATATTTTTTAACATTTGAAACATTAACCCAACTACAACTTTCATTTTTTAATGATGTGGTTGGTATAAATACAAGTCCCATATTTTCTTCAACTACTATTGGTAATTTATATCTACTACCAAGTAGATTTTGACTACCCTTTATTCTTCCATCAAATGAACTACCAAAATATTCACAGTTATATTTGATAATATCAAGTGGAAGAGCATCAATGTCAAACGAAACAGAGTTTTCCACAACCTTTGTTTTCCCATCTTTGTACTTGATAACACAAGTATCCTTATTTATTTCATATCTTTTCATCCAAACACCCCCTGCATCAAAAAGATACAAGACTGTTATAGCACAAATGTATTGTCGAAAATTATCATATTATGTCGAAAATACCACAAAATCCATTTTTTTTTGATAAAAAAAGGACTAATATGTCCTAATAGGTAAAATTAACTGTGTTAAATCAGAAGATTCTGGATTTTTTAAAATAATTGGTTTTAATTCTCCATTAAATAGTAAAAGGATATCATCACAATCAAGAACTCTAAGAGATTCAAGCATAAATTTAGAAGAGAAAGCTATTTTTATATCTTCATTATTATTTTTTTTCACAGTAACCTTTTCTTCTACATTACCAATTTCAGGTATATTTGATGATATAGTTATTTCATTACCATTACTTTCTAATTTAATTGTATTTTTATCACTTTCATTAGTAAGTAATGATGCCCTGTCAATAGCATTAAAAAATTCTTGAAGATTAACTTTCATTGTAAGCTCATATTCCCGTGGAATAAGTTTTGATGTATCAGGATAAGTCCCATTTATAAGCCTTGTAAGCATTATAATTTGACTAAATTTAAATATAACTTTATTTCCAAATATATGAAGTTCTATATTTTCTTCATCTTCTGTTAATAGTTTAACAAGTTCATTTAAGTTTTTAGTAGGTATAATAATATTAATGCTTTCTTTTATTTCTTCTTTTAAAGTTATTGTTTTTATAGATAATCTATATGAATCTGTCGCAGTACACTGCATAATATTTCCAGTTATTTTAAAGTTAATACCAGTAAGTACAGGACGAGATTCCCCTGTTGAAGAAGCAAATGCTGTTTGGTTTATAATAGTTTTAAATACTTTTTGATTTAATATAATAGGATTTTTGTTAAATTCAAGTTCTAAATCAGGAAACTCATCAGCATTATTACAATTAAGAGTAAAAGAACAATTAGTTGTGGTAATATAAAGTTTTGAACCAATAACTTCTTCTAAACAAATAATTTCATTTGGTAATTTTCTTACTATTTCATATATATATCTACCAGATACCACAATATGGCCAGTAGTCTCGATTTTTTTAATATTCTTTTTATCAATAAAAGTTTTAATTGCAATTTCATTATCAGTACTCATTAAATAAAGACCATCACTAGTAAGTTCAAATTTAATGCAATTAAGAATAGGTCTTAAATTTTTATTTGAGATACCTTTAATTACATAATTTAAATGTTCCATTAAAATATTTTGTTTAATTTCCAATTTCATTTACATCACCTTTTCTTATTATTTTATAGTATATTATTATTATTGTTGTGGAAAATGTGGAAAAGTGGTTTAAAACCTTTAAAATAAACGAAAGGCCTTATAAAAATATCCACATTTATCTGTGGATAACTGCTAATTATCCACAATATTAAGTTTGTTAATTATTTTTGAAATTTCAATTTCTAAGTTTTTATCTTTTTTAATTTCATCTTTAATTCGATTTACTGAATGCATTACAGTAGTATGATCTTTTCCACCAAATTCACTACCTATTTTAGGAAGTGATTCTTTTAAATGTATTCTGCATATGTACATTGCGATTTGTCTTGGAACTGATATTTTTTTAAGTCTTTTTTTACTTTTTATATCATCAGGAGATATATTATAGTTATTTGCAACTAATGCGATAACCTGTTCAATTTTATTTTTAGTAAGTACTGCGGTTCCAATATATTCTTTTAAGGCTTCTACCGCAAGGTCAAGGGTTATTTCAGAGCCATTCATTATAGTTGCATATGCGAAAACTCTTGTAAGTGCTCCTTCTAGTTTTCTAATATCGCTAGTACAGTTACTTGCAATATATTCTTTTACTTCTTCAGGAACAATGTTATTTATGCCTTGTGCTTCTACTTTTTTATTTAGTATAGCAATTCTAAGATTAAAATCAGGTGGTAATATATCAATTGTAAGCCCCCAATTAAATCTTGTTCTAAGTCTTTCTTCTAATTTTTTTAAATCATCAGGTGATCTATCAGAAGATATAATAATTTGTTTGTTTTTTGTATGTAATTCATTAAATGTATTGAAAAATTCTTGCTGAGTTTTACTTGCAATTTCAAGATACTGAATATCATCTATCATTAAAACGTCGATATTTCGGTATTTGTTTTTAAAATTTTCCACAGCGTTAAAATTACTATTTTCTCCTTTGCGGTATATGCTTAAAAAATCATCAACAAATTTTTCACTTGTAACGTATAAGACTTTTTTATTAGAGTTTTTTGTTATATAATTGCCAATTGCGTGCATTAAGTGAGTTTTACCAAGACCGCTATTTCCGTATATGAATAATGGGTTATACATTAATCCTGGTTTTTCCGCAACCGCAAGACCAATTGCTTTGGCAAATTTATTGCTTTCTCCGGAAATAAAATTTTCAAATGTGTATTTATTATCAAGTCCACTTTCAAATATTGCTTCGTTATTATTTAAGTTTTGAATTTCCATAGGTTCATTTTCTTCTTCTGTGACATATTCAAATTTAAATTGTGAACCAGTAACATCCATAAAGGTTTCATCAATTAGTTCATTATAATTTTCTTTTAAATGTTTTTTGTGTACATCAAGTGGTACTTGTACAAAGGCATAATCATCATTTAATTTTATTAACTTGGTATCCTTAAACCAAGTATCAAATAATACTGGTTTTACCTTAGTTTTAATTTTTTCTAAAAATGCCTGCCAAATATTTTCGTAATTCATATACATTCCCCCATAAATATTAGACATCTCATAAAACATTGTACCCTATTTTTCACTTTTTTTCTATAAAAAAAGGTAAAAAATTAAAAAAAAATTATCCACAGTCAAAAAATGTCGAAAAAAAAGGTGAAAAGTAAGTTCTCCACACAAACTGTGGAAAAAAATGTTATCCACATTTGTGGATAAATAAAAGTTTTTCACACCTGTTGAAAAGTATAGTTTATCCTTTAAAAAAAACAGAATATGCCTGTGGAAAAAATGTGTAAAACTAGTTTTAAAACATACTTTCGTGTTAATAAAAATGTGGACAACTTTTTGATGTGTAAAAAAGATATTATATATCGTTTTCTTTAAAATTATTTTACATCTTATTTTCTATTACAAATTTTAATTAAAGGGTTGCAAAAAAATATAATTACTGGTAAAATATATTTGTCTTTTTTAAATGGCGTTGTTGGTGAAGTGGTTAACACAGTGGATTGTGGTTCCACCATTCGTGGGTTCGATTCCCACACAGCGCCCCATTGTTGACATAATATAGTAACTATTTAGTAGTTGCTTTTTTTGTTGATAAAAGCAAAAAAGCATAAACATATAACTTGCTATGCTTTGGTAAATAGTGTATATTATAATTGGTGATAATAATGATGATAACAATTAAAGATGAAAATTCAAGATTTGGGGCTCGTGCAGTAGCAATCATCTATAATGAAGAAAAGACAAAAGTTCTTTTAGAGAACCAAGATAATGGAAGATATATGTTCCCTGGTGGTAGAATTGATGTTCATGAGGATAGTAATACTGCAATAATTCGTGAATTAAAAGAAGAATTAAATATAAAGACAACACCAAGATTAAAATACATAGTAGAAATGTTTTTGGCTTCTCCAAAAACCAAATATCACGAAATTGGCTTATACTATTTACTAACTATTGCCGAAAGTAAAATTCCAAACAACTTTCATTCCTTAGATGGTGATGGTATGTTTGAATGGATTTCAATATCAAAAATAAAAGATTATAATATTTTAGCTAAACCAATACAAGAAAAAATCGCTAATAATCTAATATTAGATGATAAGTTGGAACATTTAATTTATAGAGAATACTAATTTATAACAAAAAAATAACTACTCCGTTATTTTTTTTGCTATACTGCTAATTTTTCTAAACCTATGATATAAACCGGACTTTGTAATAGTAGAATTAGTTTCAAAAGAAATAATTTCCGCAAGTTCCAAAAGAGATGCTTCAGGGTATTTTTTTCTATAAATAGCAACTTCTTTTTCTTTATCATTTAAAATATCAAGACCAACCGAATTTTCAATTTTTTCAATCTCCTTTAACTGTCTATTTGCCGTTTCAATTGTTTTATCAACATTCGCTTGCTCACAGTTATTTAACCTATTTGTCATGTTTTTATGGTCCCTATATATTCTTATATCTTCATAATATAAAACCGCATTATAAGCCCCTACTATTCTTAAAAAATCACTAATTTTTTCCGCTTCCTTAATATAAATCATATATCTATTTTCACGGGCTAAAACTTTACTATTTAACTCAAATTGATTTAATAGTGAATTTACAAATTCTGCATATTTTTTATTATTTAAGTTGAACTCTAAATGGTATCTAGAAGTTTTAGGATCGTTTATGCTTCCACACATTAGAAACACGCCTTTAAGATAAGCCTTTACAAGTTCATCATCAGCATATACAAACTCTTCTGGTACATCTTTTTTAATACCTAAATTTTTTAAAACAACTTTATTATTATTTATTTCTAATATATAATGCATTTTTTTATTATAATTATAG
>CAYXTH010000004.1:0-20696 GCA_964468025.1 uncultured Muribaculaceae bacterium
TTTAAGTAATAAATAGAACAATTTATGGAGGTGTTAAATTGATAAGGAAAAACGTGGAAGATATTTCTGATGAAAAATATGAAAAAGTTATTGATTCTTTTTATGATAATTATCATGAGTATATTATTACTTATGTTATGCTTAAAGTTATTGCTTATTATATTGCTAATTCTTATAGTAGGAATGCTATGTGGGAAGCCACATTTTTATCATCATTATCCTTATATATACGTTATACCAAATTAAAAAAACTACTGATATAGTCTACAGTAATCTTTGTGTACTTTTTCAACAGTCACTTGCTATTCATCCTTTTTGCTTTTTTCATACATATTTATAATTCTATTTTGATTATTTATAAGAGTTTCCATTTTATGATGTAAATCTTCCAAAAGTAACTCGCTTTTTAAATCAGTTTTATAATCATTTTGATTTCGCAAACTATCCTTTTTTGCTTCCCTATTTTGACTCATCATAATAATAGGGGCTTGAATAGCAGCTACACAAGACAAAACCAAATTAAGAAGAATAAAAGGATATGCATCAATTGCTTTTTCTTTTAGTATAATAGTATTCATAATAATCCAAAACAATAAAAATATTATAAATCCAATAATAAATCCCCAACTACCTGCGATTGCTGAAAATTTATCCGCAACCCTTTCGCCAAAAGTTAAAGTTTTTTCTTCTTCCTTATCAATATCAACTGCAATTGGGTTATCAATAAGCATATCAATTAACTTCTCTTCATCATTTATATCTAATTTTTGATGCAAAAGCATATTAACTATTTCTTTTTTTTTATTCATTATAATTCCACCTATCTTTCAATAATTTTTCAAAAGAAAAATCTATTTCTTCCGATTTTACACTAATGTCAAAACTTGACAATGTGTTTTACCACGTTTGCGTCTATTTCACACAAACCACGTAGTAACAATTCACTTTCTATTTTCTTACCATTATCATATTGTTTAACCACAATATCAAATTGTTCATTAAATTTAACTAGTTTTGTACCATTATCAACAAACAACCCAAAACTAGGTTCAATTAAATACTTAACATCACCAGTTGTAAGTAAAAATTCATGATAATAATCAGTATCAATATACTCTCCTATGGTAACAATTCTATAATCAACATTTTTTTCTTCAAATATCTAAGGTCCACCAAATTAACCTCACCTTGATATTCTTTTATTTCACTAACAACTTCATCATCAATTATTGTAATTTTATCTTCCATAATAGTATAACCCTTTCTTATATTTATAAACATTTATTTAAAATATCATCAGCAGCCACTAATCCCGTTGCAGCAGCAGTTACAATATTCCCTGATTTGCCAGCACCATCTCCAATAAAATATATATTATAATTTTTAAGTTTAAAATTATTATCAGTTTCTATTTCGTTACTAAAAAATTTAATTTCAGGTCCATATAATAAAGTTTCCCCATTATTAACACCTGGTATTATTTTATCTAAAATTTCAAGTCCCTCAACAATATTAGTAATAATTCTATGTGGAAGAACAAGTGCTAAATCACCCGCAACGCAATCTTTTAAAGTAGGAGTAATAAATCCTTTATCAATTCTTTCCCATTCACTTCTTCTTCCTTGTTTTAAATCTTTTAAAGTTTGAATAATTGGTTTTCCCTTACCAAGAACATTTGCTATTCTTGCAATACTTTCTCCATATTCTCTTGTATTAGTCGCAGGATTAGTTAAATGAACTTTACTGATAAAGGCAAAATTACTATTTTGGGATTTAACATCTTTTAAAGAATGACCATTAACACATATATAACCATAATAATTTTCTTTGGCTACAAATCCACCTGGATTAGTACAAAAGGTTCTTATTTCATCACTATACGTTTTAGTTTTTATAAATATAGTGGGGTCATAAATTACACTACAAATTTTTTCTAAAATTTCTTTTCTAACCTCTACCCTAACACCTATTTCAATACTATTGGACATATAAGAAATATTATATTTATCAGCAAATGCTTGCATCCACTTTGCACCAGTTCTACCAGGAGCACATACAACATTCGAACATAAAATTTCTTTATCTTTTAACACTACATAATGTTTATCAATGCTTTCACTTCTAATATCAACTACCTTAGTAGTATCTAATATAGTAACACCTTTGTCTTTTAAATAATTAGTAAAATTTTCTATATATTCAGGTAAATGGTCACTACCCAAGTGTTTTTGTTTAATAAGCAAAAGTCTAGCACCTTCTACCGCAACTTTATTTTTTATTTTTAATGCTTCATCTATATTACTCGGATAAACATCACTATCCATATTAAATTTAGTAAAAATATCTTCACATTTATCAATTAACTTATTTGCATCATCTTCATTCATATATTTAAATAAATCACTTTTCCCTATTTTAGGAATAAAGTTAAGTTTACCATCAGAAAATGTACCTGCGCCACCATAACCAGATAATATTTGGCAAGGATTACAATTAAGACATTTATTTGTTTTTTTCATTGGACATTTTCTATTTTGTGCCAAACGACCTTCATCTAATAATAAAATTTTTAAATTTTGGTTATTTTCTACAAGTTCATAGGCAGTAAACAAACCCGCAGGCCCTGCTCCTACAATTACTACATCATACTTTTTCATAATATATCCTCCACTATACATTATATTATAAATAAATCTTTTTTTAAATATTTTTAAGAAAAAAACTCATAATAGAATTTTAATCTAAATTAACTAATTTTTCATCAATAATAGAATACAAGTATGTTTCTACATTTTTATTAGTAATACTTTCAATATAATTTTTATAACCTTTTAATTGTTTTAAATAAGCCTTATCAGTGGTGTTTTTAAGTTTATAATCAACTATCGCAAACCTATCTTTATACTCAATTAAAAGGTCAATAAAACCGTGCATAAGCGTATTCTCTTCTTCATATGTGAATTCATATTCTTTGTATAAATTTATATATCCATCTAAAATACCACAATTTATAAAACTCATTATTTTTTTCTTTTCATAATCATTTATATTAGAATAATCTCTTTTTTTAAAATCAATCATTTCAAATAAATAATGCATCCTAAGACCTAAATCAATATTACTTTTTTCTTCTTTAGTATATAAATCATGAACATTTTTAGAAAATCTGTCATTTATTATTTTTGTAGTATCAAAATTGTATTCAATAACATCAATAGTTTTTCCTTGTTTTAAAAAATTTTTATAATTAGTAGTTTTAGTAAAATTATAGTCTTTTGTCATATTAAGATTATTTATATCAATATTTTTCATATATGGTGTTAAATAATTATAAACAGAATTAAGCATATCATTAAAAGATAGATAATTACTGCGAGTTTCATCATTAACAACACCATTTGTTTTAAAACTGAGTAAATTAGGTTCAAAAGACCCTACTAATATCATTTTTTCACGGGCACGAGTTAATGCTACATAAAAAAGCCTTAGTTTTTCAGATATTTCTTCATAAATATATTTTTGTTTTAATAATGTTTTTAAAATAGTTGTCCTAATACCTTTATTTATGAATGGAGTAATTATTCCATAATCATTTGAAAAATAAAACTTTTCTTTTAAATCACTAATATTAAACTTTCTATAAAGTCCACTAAAATAACAAATATGATATTCAAGACCTTTTGAGGCATGGATAGTCATAATTTTAACTGAATTACTTGTTTCTTTATTTAAAGATAAATTTATATCTAATTTATTATTTGAAATTTCATTTAAATAATTTAAAAACATTTTAGGACTATAACCAAAGTTACTAACATTATCAATAACCTTTGAAATAGAATTTAATATAAGTAAATGCTTGTTAACATCTCCACATTCAATTATTTTATTGTAAAAATCGAAATCAGTAATTATTCTTTCAAAAATCTCTTTATTATTAAGAGTACCCAAATCATTAGAAATATCTTTGCATTTTTTATAAATATCAGTTTCATAATATTTTTTATCATTTAATATTTCTAATATTTCATCATCAGGCATACTAAATAAATAACTACGAGCAATACTCATAAAAGAATATTTAAACATTGTATTGTAATTTTTTTCATTTATGGAAATAATTAAATTGTATAAATTTTTAATAATCATTATATCAATTGAATCTGATATTTTGTCATCTCTATAAATAGAAAGTGGTATATTCAAATACTCAAATATTTTCTTATAATTTGAAAAACTACTACTCCTATCCATTAAAATTACAAAATCGCCATAAGAAATATCACACTCTTCATTAGTTTCTTTATCCATAATTTTATAATGATTATTTACTTTATCTTGAATATCTCTTGCGATAGCAAATATTTCTATTTCTTCCTTAGAAAACCCACTATCATTTTCCACAGTATAATTTAATACATCCATATTATAGTTTTCATTATTAACATCGTTATAAGCAGTATTTCCAAAAATCATTTGATGAGACGTTAAATAATCAGCACCACCTATATTATCATTCATAATTAAATTAAATATTAAATTTATATTATTAGTAACTTCTTCTCTTGATCTAAAATTCTTATTTAAATCAATTTTCATTCCACCATTATTATTAGAATAATTATCATATTTTTCTTTAAATAACATAGGATTAGCATTTCTAAAACGATAAATTGACTGTTTAACATCACCCACCATATAAACATTGTTATTTTCTATTTGGCTAACAAACAAGTCCTGTATATCATTAGTATCTTGATACTCATCAATTAATATTTCTTTATATTTATTTTTAAGTTCTAATCTTACATTTTCATTTTCACATAAAATTTTAATTGCCATTTTTGATATATCAATAAATTCATAAGCACCATTTTCATATTTAAAGGCATTTACCTTTTCATCAAATTTTAAGATAATTTCAGAAATTATTTCTCCATATTTTTTTGTTTGTAAAATAGAATTTTTAATTTCTTCTTCAGTATAAGTAGTAAATTCTTGTATACTTTTTAATAATTCGCCAATTTCTTTTTTTATTTTCTTGGCCTCGTCACTAGAATTTTTTGGCAAATTAGGAATTCTTATTATAGAATTATATTTAATACTTTCATAATCATTTGAATCATATAATGGAATTAATAGCTCTTTTATTTTTTCAATATAGTCATATTCAGTATAAAAAGAAAGATTCTCCACGGTATTTTTAATACTTTGTATTTTTCCCTTAATCATACTTAAATATTCATTAAAATACTCATCTATTTTTTTACTAGAATAATTCTCCTTAATATTTTCTAAATACCATTTTTTATTATAAAGATTATCTAATTTATTACTAATTTTAATAATGGCGAAAAATACTTCTTTATCATCTTTTAAACAAAAATCTCTTATTAAATTTAAAAATTTTTCATTTTTTTCTTCATAATAAGTTTCAAAAATTTCTCTTAATATTTCATTTTTTTTAAGTTCAATAATACTAGAATCGATGATCGTTATTTTTTTTGATATATTAAGTAAATAATTATATTTTTTTACTAACGAAAGGCTGTAAGCATCAAAAGTAGTAATATATGCCAAGTCAACTTTGTCTAACTGGCTTTTAAGTTCAGAATACCCACTTATTTTTTTACGTATCCTTTCCTTCATTTCAGCAGCCGCGGCATTAGTAAATGTTAAAATAAGTAAATCATCAATATTTATTCCATTTTTAATATGTGTTAAAACTCTTTCAGATAGAACCGCAGTTTTACCACTACCAGCTCCCGCCGACACAATAATGTTTTTGCCTTTTTTAGTTATAGCCTGTACTTGCTCATCCGTCCACTTAGGCATTTTCATCACCCTTTCTAATATCTTCAAACTTAGTATTTTTTAATATTAAAACATCTTCTTCTTTTTTAAAACATATATCTTTAAACTTACAAAATTCACAACCAATTAACTTATCATCAATTTTTTTAGGGTT
The DNA here is from genome assembly GCA_964468025.1 of uncultured Muribaculaceae bacterium. Taxonomy (GTDB): domain Bacteria; phylum Bacillota_I; class Bacilli_A; order RF39; family UBA660; genus Coprosoma. Next base: position 5,969 of record CAYXTH010000004.1, read on the forward strand.
TATAGGGAAAGCCCCATTATCAATTGCATTCACTACTTCCTTTATTTTTCCTTCGGTTATCTTTTCTATCATTTTTATATCTTCTTTACTTACAAGCTTGGTATAAGAATAAAAACCATTTTTAGATTTTTTCATGCCCTTTATTACATCACTAGATGTATATGTTTTATCAAATTTTTCAATTAAATTTTCTTCATTTATGGTGTAACCATCTAGTTTTAGTTTGTTGTAAACACTATCTTCTTCATTAGTGTCTATATCAGGTTTATTAAGGATTTTTTGAAGATAAAAACCAACTATTTCCGCATTTTTGTGAAGACCATTTTTAGTTAAATATATATATACGGGTAATTGCAAGTGAAGACCATAGTTAATATTATCAAGTGTAGTTGGAACATAACCTGTTTTATAATCAATAATTACCACAAGTGTCTTATCAATTTCTTCTTTATATCTTAACTTATCAATAAAACCTAAGAAGTTAACCTTAAGTTTAGAAGAAAAATCAAGACTAACTTTTTGTTCAGTCAAAACTTTATCAAAAGTACTACAACTTTCTTGCTTTCTTATAGTATCAATAATAAATTCTAAGTTTTTATAAAGCTTATCTATAAAAAATTTTTCAGAAAGTGAAAATTCTTTATCTTTTTGATATTCCCCATACCTAGTTTTTAAATCAAAATCATCATCATACATATGTGATAAACAGTCGTGAAATAATGAACCCAATATAGCCGCAAAATTTTCTTCAAATGGATCTAATTTTAAAACGTTTGCAATATAAAACCTAAAAGCACATAAAAAATAATTGTTCATACTTGAATATGATAAGGTTGTTTTATTATCTAAATACTTACTTAAATTTCCAAAGGAAATACCTTTAAATGAATTATCATAACTTTTATAAGAAATGTCCTGATAAGTTTGATATAAATCTTCTAAATGTTCATTTTTTTCTCCATACTTAACATAATCATCAAGAAATACTGATAATTTTATTTTATTATACATATTTGAATAATTAAACTTTGTAGCAGGATTTTTTATAATAGATAAATTAAATTCACTAATTAAAGGAGATGGATAATATGTACTATAATTATCTTTTAATTTATAGGTTATAATTAAATTTGGTATAGTACTAATTATATTCTTTAAATATTGTTTTTCATTTTTTAATTTATCAAATGATGTATTTATGCCTAAAATTTCTTTTTCACTATCTTTAATAAGTTCATCATCATGATATATTCTTGGGAATACACCTTGATTAAAACCTAATATATAATAATGTTTATTTAAACTCAAAGGATTTATACTGCCAACACTAACTGCATTTTTATAACTTTTTTTTACTATACTAGCCTGTTTAAGTTCATTTTTAATTATTTCCAAAAAGGCATCATCAACATTATTTACAAATGTATATTTATTTAAAATATCTATAATCTTATTATATACATCATTTGTATCAAGACCATTTAAAGCTTTGTTTATATCTCTTGTACTGCGTAGTTTATTATAAAAATCTACTGCTGTTTGAGTAGTATATATTCTTGTACTTTTTTCTAAATTTATTGGTATATTATAAAAACCAAAAATTCTTTTAATTTCGTCCTTATATTCTTTTGGTACATTTACTAAACAAATATCATCTATATCTACTTTTTTTAACTTTTCTATAATACTAGACGCCACAAAAACGATTTCATCTTCCTGTTTATCAAAACCATACACAGTTTGAGTGAAATTTTTAGTATCTAAAGTAACAAATTTTGTATTATATTTTAATAGTTCATCTTTTATAAACTTGTCCATTTGTTCATAACCAATAACTACTATATTTTTTAATGACTTTTTAAACAAATCATTTATAATTAATAAGTCATTACTTTTTAACTCTTCATAATATGTTGTAACAATGCTTGAATTAAAGAAAATATTGTCCAAATATTCTTTGGCAACATCATATTTCATATTATATTTTTTTATTAAATAATATAATGCCCTTTCATCATACGTTCCAAAATAATTTTTTACAAACTCTTCTAAGGTCATAAATTTAATATTTAATAGTTTTTTATTTTTAGTAAGTTCTTCTAATATACTCATTTTTATATTGTTATTTGTAATTATTAAATCACCATTTTTTAAATGTTCTAGCATTAAAAACACCTCTCTTTATATTTAAATTTTACTAAAATTAATTGAAAAACATTTTATCAAGAAAAAGCTTTTGTAATTAAACAATAACATACGTTCGCAAAAATGTCAATATTTTTTAAGCTTTATATTAAATTACCATATTTTTATCTTAGACATGTTTTCAATTTCCATTGATAATTGGTCATATCTTTTGGCATATGCAAATGCTTGAGGTGGAGTAAATCTATACTTTCCCTTTAATTTTTTAAGAAAAAAATCAGTATTAAGTTTATATACACTATCAATTTCATATGCATATTTTGTACCAAGTCCATTATCATTATCATTACAAGCCCTGTTTTATTATTTTTTCAAGATATTTTATTATTCTTTTAATTTTTATAACATATTTAAGCATACACATAGGTGATGATGTATAAACATACAGCGTATTAAATTCTTTTTTGGGAATATAATTTCTAAATTCACAAGTTTTACTACCATCAATTTTTTTATTGCTTTTGGATGTATACTAACATATATTGCTTTATTTATAACTATCACCTACTATAATTTTACTATATAATTTATTTTTTTTAAAGGTAATTTTTAATATATGAGATCACATTAATCAATAAAATATTCTCTTGTACCTTGACAAACTGCCTTTGCGATTTTTTCTTGGTATTTACCGTCTTGTAAAAGCTCTCTTTCATTTGGATTTGATAAAAAACCAAGTTCAAGTAAAATTCCCGGTTTTGTTATTCTTCTTTGCAAATATAAGGTACTGTCCTCTTTATACTTTCTTTTACTACCTAAATATTTAATAAACTGATTTTGGTATATTTCCGCAATAAATTTATTTTCACTATTTATTTTATCATAATAAGCCTGTGCTCCATACCAACTAGTATCTACATCAGCATTTAAGTGAATAGATAAATACAAATCACAACCCGATTGGTTAATAATATCAGCTCTTCTTGATAAATCACTACGTTTTCTTTTTTCAGTACCTGTTATTGATAAATCGTAATCACCATATCTAGTTAAATAAACAACTGCCCCATCTTTTTTTAATTCAGTCATTATTTTATGACTTATTTCAAGGTTTAAATCCGATTCCTTTACATTTTTATAAAAAGCTCCTGAGTCCGCACCACCGTGGCCTGGGTCAAGGTATATAACTTTACCAAGTAATGGATACGTTTGATTTTTTGCATGAACATAGCCTACCATAGATAAAGCAAATAAAAATATAATTAGAATAAGTATTTTATTTTTAAGCATTTTACCACCTATTTAAATATATGCTTTATGCACAAAAAAAGAATATATTATAAATTATAAAAAAATATCAAAAGGCTGTGATTATAAAAAATTTAAACATTTAAAGCTTATTAAAAAACTTTTAAACCCCATTAAAGTATAATAAAAGAAAGTCAAAAATTGGCTTTCCAAATCAATTATTTATCATTGGTCTTGGACGTCACCAACACTACTTGACAAAGAACCTTTTAATATCCTTGAAAATTTTATCATTATCATCTACTATTTTTTTTAGATATGAATCCATAAATTCACCTAGCCTTCATCAAGTTAGATTATGATTTTATATATTTATTATGTATTAGTTTATATTTCTTTTTCCAATTCTTCTAATGATTCTGCTACACCATCTTCATCATTACTACTAGTAATTTTTTTAGCAACCGACTTTAATTTATCAGTCGAATTGCTTACAGCAATCCCAATTCCTGCTTCTTGAACCATAGACAAATCATTGTTGTCATTACCAATTGCCACTGTCTGACGCATAGGAATATTTAAATGCTCAGCTAACTTTTTCAAAGCTATCCCCTTAGACGCTTTATTACTTATAATACTAAACCAAATTTCTTCTTTTGCATCATTTGAAGTATCAATAATATTTAAATTATATTTTTCAACTTTATTTTTATATTTTTTAATTTTTTCTTTATCCTTGCCAATAATCATAATTTGCTTTATGTTTTTAGCAAGCATATTATCAATATTGTTTTCATTTAACAAAATTTGTGAATCGTTTCTAATAAATTGAGTTGCATATTCAATATTGTCACAAACAAATATAGCTCTAATGCCAATATTTTCTACATCTAAATAAATTTTTTTGCAATATTTTGGTGACAAATATGTGCTATAGATAATTTCATTATTTAAATTATCATAAACTTCGGTGCCATTTGATGAAATTAAAAATCCATTAATTCCTACCTCTTCACTTATTTTTAGAGCGTGATACCTAGGTCTTGCAGTACATATAGTTACAATGTTTCCTTTTATTACTAATTTTTCAATAATTTTTTTTGTTCTAGTAGAAATACTACCATCTGAATGACGTAATGTTCCATCACTATCTATTGCTATTAGGTATGGCATAAGAAATCCTTTTAATCAATATTAGATTTATATATTTCAAACAATTCTAACATTTCTCTTGCAATTCCACGTTTATCACCAAATTCTTCAGCATTCTTTTTCAATTCATCTTCCACTTTATTTAAAGGAATAAATCTTAGTTCAAATCCACCATCCTTTTCATTTTCTGTGTATGATGTTTTATTCAAATTTGGTTTTTCATCCGTTTTAATTTCATAATAGTATATTTCAATTTTCCTATTTTTTCCTTCAGCAGGCCAATCCTTATAATATCCTAAAGCCACAGCAAACGGTTCTATATTTTTCACTTCTAAATCAATACCTGTCTCTTCAAGCATTTCTCTCTTTACAGTTTGTGGCAAACTTTCACCATCCTCAACATGTCCACCAGGAAATTGATAGTTATTGTGTGAATATCCTAGTAAAATTTCTTCTTTAGAATTAATAACTAAAATCTTCACTCTCTTTACAACCTCTGTAATATCTGCTTCAGTTAAATTGTGTTTGTTTGTAATAATTTCTTTCATAATTTTTTCCTTCTTTCTAATTTTTTAACTTTAACTTTTTCAAGCATTTTTTCACTTAATTCCTGATAAGTTAAATTATTGGATGACTGTAAATTATCAATACTGAATAAATCCATTACAAATTTTCGATTATCATCATCAATTCTCCATAATTCTATTGCATTTAAAACTATGCTTGCAACTTCTAATTCATTCATTTTTTCAGTATTAATTGCTATGTGTGGAATATTATATCTACGAATTGCTTCAAAGTGTTTAGTATAATCATCCTTATATATACGTGTTTTCATTAAATCTTTATCTAAACTACTTCTATTAGTTATTCTTTTAATTCTCTCCTCTATGGATGCGTATAACAAAACTGTTAGTTCTGGGAAGCCATAATTTAATGCAAAAAAATCAAAAAGTTCTTTATTTTCTTCATCACTTGAAAAATAATATGTAGATATAAAACCTCTATCCAAAATGTATGAACCATTTTTTCCATCTTCCAATGCACTTAAATAGCCAAGTAAATAGTACATTGCTTGAAGATTTTTAGAATAATTTCCATATATTTTGTTAGTGATATTTTTTGATTGATCTGGTGTAAGCTCTAACAACGATTTAATAGGTTTAGAAATAATAGGCATTTTAAGTTCGCTAGATAATACTGATGTTAATGTACTTTTTCCTACACCATCTAATCCTTCTATGCTAATTAACATACAATCTCCTCCTTTATATTTTATCATATTTTCATTTTTTTATCAATTTCTTGCTTTTTTCTAACAATATATCATTATATAATTGATAATCAGGAAATTTAGAAATCCATTTCATCGAATTTAAACAATCATATACCATCAATCTATTTTCAAATCCTTTTTCACAACAAATTTCAGGATAGAATTCTTTTAATAAATCCATAATTATTAAATAATCATTTGGATCGTAATAAAAGTCCGACTCACCATTCATAATAAAACTTCCTGGTTTTCTAATCATTCTATTGATAGTATCAAATTCTTTATCGATTGGAGCAACAGTATAGCATTCAAAATCTATTAATTTTAAACTATTTTGAGATAATATAATATTATTAAAATGAATGTCACCATGTATAAATCCATACCTTGCATCTTCTAAATCACTTTTCATATATTGCTTCAATTCACCAAAATATGCAATTTCTTCTTTAGAAAATATGTTTTTTTCTATACATTTTTCTAGGTAATTATCAAATGACTCAATTATTTCTATTGGATTATATTTTATATCACACTTGACAGAGTGAATTTTTTTTAATATTTCCACCAAATTTAATACTATGCCTCGTTTTTCCTGATAATTCAGTTTACTCCAAATGTTAAACAAACTTTGTCCTTTTATTTTCTCTTCTATCGTATAAACATAAGGAATAAGTTGTTTTGAATCATCAGCAACCCAAAGATTTGAACAATATAAATTTGAATTGTTTTTAAAAAATGATATTTCATTTCTAACACCTTGCTCTTTATTTTGATTAATACAAATTTTCAATACAAATTTATCATTTAAGTCAAATACTGCACGGTTGAAACCAATCTTTAATTCTGAACATTCATTTATATCACATAAATTGTACTTTTTTAATATTACACTTAAATATTTTAATAATTCATTGTTTGCCATTCTAATAATCCTTTTATAATTTTTTTACTAATTTTTTAATGCTTGGTTTATTTAAATCGGAAATGTTTTCAATTCCCAATTCTCCCATTTTATCTCCTAAGCACCAAGAACGGTCATTTTCAAAATCAGAATATAAATATATGTCGCCATCAATTATTTCACCGATTTCATACCCTGGCTTGCATATACAAGTACATCCATAAACTTTGTTATCTGGAGTAATACATACTTTTTTCACACCAGCACTACATTGAAATCTATTTGGCGTATTCACAGTATCACATCCAAAAGTCCCGCTTCTTCTAACTTCTAACTCATTTATATCATACTTATCTCTAGCTAATTGTAATTGAGTAAAGAAACTATCATAATCATTTTTATCAAGTCCAATATTTACCAAATTTTTCGCTCTACCTTGAATAAAAATTTTGTTAAATTCTATTCCTGATGCACCTAAATTATAAGCAGTATCACAGATTTTAAGTGTATCTTTTGCATTTTGATTTGTTATAGTAGTCATTAATACAACCCTAATTCCTTTACTACGTAATAATTGAATAACTGTATTCAACATATCATTTGTAATACCATTAAGGCTATCTTGTATTTCAAAATGATAAGACATAAAAACATTTTTTATTCCATTTTCCTTCAATAAATCAATTATTTCCGGTTCTTTATATATTCTTAGTCCATTTGTCATAATCCAATCTTGTCCAACAATTTTATAAGAGCGTAAATATCCCAAATCAACAAGAGGTTCAGCTCCATCAATTCTTACAATTTTAAATTTTTCTGAATAATACTTAGCAAGTTGTTCTAACTCCTCAGGTGTTCTATTGCCAGTATAACCAATATAACAATGTTTACAGGCAACATTACATTTTGAACAAGCCATTAATATTACTCTATTCCCTTCATATTTTTTTAATTCTTTCATTTTTTCTCCTCCTAAATAATATTTTTCTTTTTTAATACTTTTTTATTAACATTAGAATTAAACCATTTTGGTATTTCACAATGAAAATTATCTGTAAAATCTAAAAAATTCTTCATTTTTTCAAGTCCATCTTCTAACGTTTTTCCGTTAGTTCTAAGTGCATATAAAATATAGTCTAAGATATATAAACTGCCATATAAGTAATATACTTGCCAAAAATTTTTTGGAATATTACCATCAAAGTAATTTAACATAATACTTGAATAAAAATTCGGAAAATCCATGTTGCAAGCATTACTCGATAAATCTTCCCATGGATTAGAAAATTTACATACATCTAAATCAATAAACACTATTTTACTATCATTTATAACAACATTTCCTGGATGAAAATCACCATGAATTATTGAATTACCTGGCATTTTTTTCAATAATTCACTATATTCACTAACATAATTATCGAATAAATCAAGGGGACAATCATCGATTTTTAAATCAACAATTTTATTCATTTTCTTCTTAAAAGATTTAATATAACTATCATATACCATAGTTTTATCATTTGTTTTTATATTATGCATTTTAGCCAATTCTTTAGCAACTAATCCACCATATTGAGTTTCTAATTCGCAATTAACCAAAATTTCATCTAAAGAAATGCCATCAATCCAATCTAATAGAGCATATCCTTTTGTAGCATTTAAAATTCCTTTTTCATAAACTTTAGGAACATTTATTCCATTTATATATAAGGTTTCAATATTTGATAAAGCTGCATATCTACTATTCATAAATCTAGCATCGAATAATCTCAATAAATAATATTTACCATCTTTATATACTTTATATTTCTCAACTGATGATGCACCAGAATTAACCTTATTTATTAACATATAATCATCAATTATCGTCTAATGTATCACTTTATACTTTCCGTTATCTTTAACTTTCAATCTGCCATTTTTGATATAAATTATCTTATCGGATATTTCTTTAACTAGTTCTTCTTCATGGGAAACAATTAATAATGTCATATCATCTTTTGCCATTTTAATAATTAGATTTATTACTTCCTGTTTCATTTCTTTATCTAAAGCACTTGTGGGTTCATCTAACAATATTAACTTTGGTTTCATAAGCAGCGTACGAGCTATGGCTACTCTTTGTTTTTGACCCCCTGATAATTCATCTGGATAATTATCAGATTTATCCGTTAATTTTATTTTTTTTAACATTGCCATTGCTTGTTTTTTAGCAACTTCTTCTGATATGTTTTTTATCTTTATTAAACCTATTGTTAAGTTTTGTAAAACAGTTAAATGTTCAAACAAATTATATTCTTGAAACACAATGCCAATTTTTTGCCGAAGTTTTAGTAAATCTAATGAGGAAATATCCTTGTTTTCAAAATATATAACTCCATCATCAATACTTTCTAATCTGTTAATACATTTCAGCAACGTGCTTTTGCCACATCCTGATTTTCCGATAATTGAAACAACTTCACCTTTATTAATTTCAAAATTAATATTTTCTAAAATTGTCGTGTTTTTATATTTTTTTGAGACATTTTTAAATTTTAGCATTCTTTATTCCCCCCTTCATAATTTCGTGGATTTATTTTTTTATACAACAAATCCAAAACTTTACCTATAACATAACATAATACAAAATAAATTAATGCTGTAATAATTAGTGGGAAAAATGCTTCATAAGTTCTATTTCTTATAATATCACTAGCTTTTGTTAAATCCATTATAGAAATATAACCTGCAATTGACGTTAATTTTATTAATGATACTATTTCATTTTTATAAACAGGAATTATATACACTAACGCCTGTGGAAAAACAATATATCTAAAAGTTTTATATTTATTAAATCCTAGTGAATAAGCAGAATATATTTGAGATATATTGATAGAAGCCATTGCACCTTTAATTATTTCAGATACATAAGCTGAAAAATATAACGAAAACGTGATAATTGCTACTATCATAGGATTTAAATTTACGTTTCCAAAAATAACATAATAAAATGTTAAAAGTAAAACTGTTATTGGTATTCCTTGCATTAGTTTTATATAAAAACTAAATATTTTACTTAAAAAAGGTAATTTACACTTTTGAATATAATATATTACTACTCCTATTATAGTTCCCAACAATATGGAAGTAATGGAAATAATACTTGTAGAAAAAAGACCATTCAATAACAATTTATATCTATTTTCTTCTATTAAAGTTATATAAAAACTATTTGATATATCATTAACCATAATTGTTATTTCATTCTTATAAAGAAATATTATAAATATTATTATTAACATAATTAATATTTTAAATTTTTTCAATTTCACATCTACCTCCTATTTTCTTGTAACTAACACTATTCCACCTTCATAATCTGGTTCAGAAAAAAGGACCTGTTTCTTTCTCTCTTCTGTAACTATTATAGAACAACCTGCCATGTCTACCTTTCCAGAAACAATTGCAGGAATAATACCATCAAATGCCATATCTATAATTTGAATTTTATATCCTAATTTATATCCAATATAATTAATAACATCTATGTCATATCCAACAATTGTATTATTTTTCATATAAGAAAATGGTGCTGAACCTGATACAGTAGCAAATTTTATTGTATTGGTATATTTATAATCATATACTTCTAATTCTTTAATGCTTTCATCAGTACCAAACCATTTTTCCTCAAATTTATATAAAGTATTATCATTTTTCATTTCTAAAATAATACTATCAATTTCTTGTTTCAATTCTCCTTTTTGAGAATTTATTGCAAATGCATAACTATCATTTGTCAATTGTTCATCAAGAATTTTTAAGCCATTTGTTTTTCTTAAAATTTCCTGTGCTAATGGTTCGTCTGTTAAAAAAGCATCTATTTTACCTGCTTTCAAAGCAGATATTTCATCACTATAACTATTATAATAAGTTGGAACTGCTGTTTTAAGCCTTTTTTCTAATAATTTGTCGTATTCTGAACCGGTATATATACCGATTTTTGAAGATTGTAAATCATCAACATAAGTTATTTCTTTTATTTTATTACTACATCCAGTTAGTAATATCAGAAATAAAATTATAAATAATAAATTAAATTTTTTTAACATATGTCCTTCCCCTTTCTTTTTCTGTTTCAATTTGAAATTCATTAAATATATTTTGCATTTTCTGAAGAGTTTCTTGTTCATCTCTGCCAGTAACTTGAACCCAACCAGATGAATCGTTTCCTACTCTTCTTTTTTTCTGATATTCTCCAACTTTTGCAAACATTTCTCCTGAAATGACGCCATCCATTTGTAATAGTTCTTCTAAAGGGGTTAGCTTTGAAATAATTCCTTCTTTATTTGGCAAATATAAATCTCCAACACTTATAATAGGCTGTCTATAACTTAGTTTTACAGGTTTATGTATTGCTATATCTAATAATAAATTATAAATATCAATTCCGTATGAATAACTATGATTTAATGTAGCTTGACACCCTGGCAATCTCCAGCCTAGTTCACTAGCTTTAATATTGCCATTTTTATCTATAAATACTTCTATAGTCATTGCTCCATCTTTTAAATTCATGCCAGTAACTATTTGTTGGATAAAATTTTTAGGAACAAACTTAAAATATGATGGTATTTTAGGAACAGTCATATGACAATTTAAGTCATTTGAAATAGATGCCCATATGGTAGGATTCGGAATATATGTAAGATATGAATCTAATACTATACCATTTTGTACTAAACTTTCTATAGACCATTCATGATCATAACAGAAATCTTCAATCATATATTTACCTTCTACAATATTAATATCTAAGTTTTCTACGTCTTCTAATGAAGAAATTATATAAGTATCTATACTATTCATACCTCTTCTTGGTTTAAATATTATTTTTTTACATCCATTTTGATTAAAACACCTCTTTAATTCTTCCTTACTATTAACCTCTGAAAAGTCTACAGTATCTATACCTATTTCTCTAAATCTTTTCTTCATATCAACTTTATCTCTAACCCATTTTATTTGTTTATCCGTTAATGAATATAATCCCAATTTATTTGCAAACTTATTTGCAAATTCTAAATAATACTCTGAATCATTTAAGAAATAATCTATATTCATTATTTTACTATCATTTAGCCACGATTTAAACTTAGAAACTTCATCATCCATATCATTGTAATAATCAATTATATAGTTAGGAATATTTTTTGTTCTATTCAAGTATTCTTCACTAAAAAATTTCATATTTTTATTTGTTCTAATAATTATTGGATTTATATCGCTTCTTTTTAATAATGCATGTGACAAATTTGACTCATATTCTTCAAAATACAATAATGTTTTCATTTTTCTATTCTCCTTATTAATTTTTTTGCAAAATGATTAACCGATTCATTCTTCAGTTTTTCATCTGGTATAAATTTAAAAAGTAAATCCGGTTCTGCTAATTCAACTTCCATAATCATTGGCTTGTTATTATGCAATACAATATCAATTCGCATATATAAATGATTTGAATACTCTTCTATCTTAGATACTTTATCTGCTAATTTTTTTACATCTTCTGGTATATTCGTTAAATATACTGGCTTTTTTCTATTAGCAAATATTCCCGGATATCTCATCATATTGTGTGTATTTACACCATCAATATATATACATGCAAATTCTCCATTTTTAACTTCTCCAATATATGGTTGTAGCATAATACCATTATCTTCACACTTTATAATTTTTTCAAAAGGCTTTATAATTTTATCTGTGTATAGCGATTCACTGCTATCAACTAAAAATGTATTTTCACCACTTCCTGATATTATTGGTTTTAAAACTTTCGGTTTTTTTTCATCAAACTTAATATCATTAAATAAATCTTCTAATTTATAAATAAATTCAGTTGGAATAATTGGTATTTCATATTTTGCCAATAATTCAAATTGTTTATCTTTTCTAATATTATTTGAAACTAATTCAGGACTGTTTAATAATAAAATTTGACTTTGTTTGATCATATTTAACCATGTTTTGAATTCTAAATAATTGTTTTGATAGCCCCAAACAGAACGCAATACTAAAGCAATATATTCATCATAATTTACATCTGCATCCTCCCACGAAATAATATCAACATTATATCCACTTTGAATTAAAGCATTTTGTAATAACTTGTCTTCTTCTATTTTGTTTTTCCACTTATTACAAGAAACTATTGCTATTTTTTTCATACTTATCTTAACTTCCTTAAACATCTATTCATAGCACCGAAGTGTTCTATAATATCCTCTCTTGGCAAAGCAGTAGTAACTCTACCTACCAACTGGTCTTGATTTGGCCATGAAATAGATTGTCCTAAAATAATCTTGATTTTTTCTTGTTCATACATGTACTTCAATAGTTCCTTCTCATTACTAATTGTTCTTCCATAATCACTTGATTTATTCTTAAGATTGGTATAATCTAGCATTACAAAGAAACCAGATTCTGGATAAGTACCATCAACAATATTCACTCCAGGTATTCCTTCTAATAATTCATTTATATTAAAATCATTTTGAGCATATCTCCTTATTTCATTTTCTATTTTATTTCGCAAATTTATATCTTTAATAGAATCAATTCCTTCAACTAAAGATTTTAATAATTCTAATCTATATCTATATTCATCGATAATAGGATTAAAGAATTTATCGTATTCCCTATATCTTTCTACACTAGAATTAAATGCCCCAGCTAATGCACGACCTTGTAAAACTGGCGAAGAATCCATAGTTTGGAAAATATAATTTCTTATTCCTCTAATTATTATTTCATTTGCAACTACCATTCCTGCCCTAATAGAAGCAAGTCCATAACTTTTAGATAATCCAGTTATTGTAATGGTATTATCAAAATATTTAGTATATGCTCCCATAGGTTTTGCTAAATTATTTCTATCAAATGTAAGATCTCTATATATCAAATCATCAATAACAAATACACCTTTTTCTAAGCAAACATCACCTATTTTTTCTAATATTTCACAATTATTATCGTTCATGACCTTTCCTAAAGGATTATGTGGATTTTCATTCAAAAATGCTACGACTTTTGGTGTATATTCAAGTTTTCCTCTATACTTTTCTTCTAATTGTCGATTTATTTCATCAATTCTCAAAGATAATTTTTCTGGATTAACATACCAATTATCTTCAATGGACAAAGGTAAAATTTCAACCGTGGCTCCAGCAGAACGCTCAGGAGTAAAAGTAAAAAGTCCGTAATTTGGTCCAGTCATCAAGACTACATCATGTGGCCTTGCTATTATTTTCATAATGATATTAAATGCTTGTGTTGTAGATAGTGTAAATATTATGTTATCCTCGGATATACCGGCTTCACTTTGAAATCCTTCTCTTTTTAAATAATCAACTATAATCTTTCTTGAATATTCATCTCCAGCTGCCATTGGATAATCAGATAATTTATCTTCATTTATAACATTCAATAACTCTTTTTTACATGGTGGAAATGCTTCTGTTCTCATCGGACTACCACCACCCAACGATCTAGAGCTTCTACCTCTTATCCTTTCATTTTCTAATTCATATAATTCATTCCCATATAGTTCAAAAGCATCATATATTTTTGCAACTTCCGAAGAATAAGTACCACCAAATTTTGGCTCTCCTAAATTTGGCAAACCTCTCACAAAATGTTCCAATATTGGTTTTTCTTCTATGACCCTTTCTAATGATAATGGTAATTTTGACATATTCAACCCTCCCCAAAATTTTAGTAATGAAAAAGGACTTTTTGTGGCACTACACCCTTAAAAAGTCCTCTTTTTTAAAATTAACATATAAAATTTTACATTGTTCTTTTTTAACACCATTGTAATCACCACTCAAAATTTGTTTCATATAATAACAAGATTTCTGGTAATTGTCAATAGTTTTTTTGCAAAAAAACAACAAAATTGTGAATAATTAGTGAAAATGTCCCTAGATAAAAAAACAATAATTAGGAAAAAT
>CAYXTH010000005.1:0-19280 GCA_964468025.1 uncultured Muribaculaceae bacterium
AAGAAAATATCTTTTTCTTGTTTGTGGTACTCCATAATCAATAGCATTTAATACTTTATTATATAATGTATATCCTAAGTTAGTTAAGTCTTGTTTAAACAAGGCTAGTGAATTGTTAAATGCTTTACTAGTAATATTAGCAACATTTTCAAATATTACATAGTTTGGTTTTTCTTTTACTTCTTTTAGTAATCTTATCATTTCCCAACCTAAACTCGATCTTGTAGAACTCTTAAAATCAAATCCTTTCATTTTTCCAGCACAACTTATGTCCTGACACGGGAAACCCCCGATCCATATATCACAATAAGGTAAATTTTCTCCTTTTATTTCTGTAATACTACCTAAATTTAATGATTCATCTATGTTATGAATAGCACAGAATGATTTGATTGCATTTTTGTCTATTTCAGAAAAAAATTCTAATGTATAATCCTTAATTATTTTTTCATCTTTTAATTTTTGGAAAGCTTTTTCTGGCACTCCAATGCCACTAAAAAAGTACCAACTTTTATGGTACTCTCACTATAATTTTTATTTGTCATTTATAATTCCCCCTTTTTTTTAGTTTTGACAATAAAAAAATAGATTTTCTTCAAATCTATTTCGTATGAATCTTATAAATCTCTTGGATAATTTTGTTTATATTTAACATCATTAAATCCATAAACCTTTTTACATTTTTCACAAATTAATGCAATAGTATCATCTCCATATATTTTGTAACCATCACCTTTTTGTAAAACTATATCATTAGAATTACATATTGGACAGTGAGGATTATTACTATCTAATTGTGCTTCTTTTTTACTAAAAGCATCTCTGATTATTTCATAATTATTATATCCTAACTTTGGAACAAATTCCTCTGTAGTAAAATCCTTAATTCTGCCAAACATAAACTCTATTTTATCTATTTGCTTTTCTGTGTGGTAATGTCCACAATACCATTTTTTATAATTTAATTTTTTTTCAACTTCATCTAAAAATTTTTCTGTACTATAATCAACTTTTGATTGATCTACCCCAGACATAAATACCTCCCGAGGCATATATTTATATGGACAAGTATGACTCAATACAATATCAATATCATTATTATTATTTTTAATTGCTTCAAATACTCCTTTTTTTATATCAGCGTTTGGTTGTTCAGTTTCATACCAACAATAACCATATTTTATTCTATATTCTTTATCTATAGAATAAGCTCCACCTATTACTAAGACACTTTTGTTATTTAAACTATATACTTCTCCATCTTTGGCAAATAATATATTAGGATATTCTTCTTCATAATATACTATACCATTATGAAATTCTTTAGTTTTATATGTTTTTATTTTTTCAGGTCGTTCTTCATGATTTCCATGAACACAGAAAAATGTTATATTACACTCTAGTAATTCTTTTTTTAACTTATAATCTCTTGAATCATTAAAATAATTTATTCCTGCATCACCTAATATTATCATTAAATCGGATATATTTGTTTTCTCTTTTTTGCAAAAACAACATACCTCATAAAAATCAGCATGCTTATCACCTGTTATATATATCATAATATCATCCTCCAGTAAAATTATATCGTATATTTTAAAAAAATCAGCATTTTATACTAAAATCGTAAAATTTATTTAAAAAAAAAGATTTACCAAAATCAGTAAAGCCCTTATTTTGTAAGTATTTTTGAAGGTATGTCTTTTGCTGTCCTAAAGGTTCATTCTCATCTCCAAAAGGGTGTATACACTCAAATTTATAATAAAAATCAATAATATCTTCAATTGTTATTTCTTTATACTATGATATTTATTTAATAAATCAGTCAAATGTTTTTCTACATCTTTTGGATCACTTGTGTTTATTACGTTAATAAGACCTATTTTATTAGGAATAATTTTAAAGCCCCCTACATTATATCTATGATTTTCTTCATCAGTAGTATTTCTTTTTAAAATCTTATTCATATTTATAATCATTTTTTTGTAAGGGGTTTATCTATATTTATCAAGGCAATAATCAAATAGCTTAAAATGATTTTTCATTTCGGTTAAATCATCTAATTTAATCGCATCATCACTTTTAGGTATAAAAGAATTAGTTTCAAATATTTCTTCGGTTACATGCACTTATATTTTTATTATATGTAAGTTTCCTTACATATACATATTCTTACATTTTAAAAAATTTTGTATGAAAAAACCAAGATTAATCTCTTGGTCTCATAAGTGGAAACATTACCACATCTTTAATATTATCCATATTTGTTAAAAGCTGTACTAGTCTATCAACACCAATACCCCAGCCACTAATAGGTGGCATACCAACTTCCATAGCAGCTATATAATCATAATCCATTACCATTGCCTCTTCATCACCATTGTTTTTAAGTTCTGCTTGTTTAATAAGCCTTTTTTCTTGTTCTTGTGGATCTACAAGCTCCGAATAAGCATTTATAATTTCCGCTCCATTTATAACTAATTGGAAACGATCTGTAATATTTGGATTTTCATCATTAGCACGTGCCAATGGAGAAAGATCAATTGGATGTTTTGTTAAAAATATAGGATCTACAACATTTGGGCGTGCAACTTTCTTATATAATTGGTCTACTAAATTACCATACCCTAAATTTTCAAGTGGGGTTTCACTATCAATATCAATTTTTTCTTCTTTTATTTTTCTGAGCAAAAGTTCCTTTGTATTATAAATATTTATATCAATTGGACAGTATTTTAAAATTAAATCTCTAAAAGAAATATCTTCCCACTTACCTGATAAATCAACCTCTTTACCAGCAATAGTTACTTTTAAAGTACCAAACAATTCATAAATAACGTTTTGAAGCATTTCCCTTAAAAAATCCATATTATCTTCATAATTTAAGTAAGCCCCATACCCCTCAAGCATTGTAAAATCTTGTAGATGAGAAGCATCAATACCCTCATTTCTAAAACAACGTGCAAACTCAAACACCTTAGTAAAGCCACCTACAATTGCCCTTTTTAAATAAGTTTCAGGTGCTATTCTAAGATATAAATCAATATCTAATGCATTATGATGGGTAGTAAATGGTTTTGCCATCGCACCAGATGCCTTATTATTTAAAATAGGTGTTTCAATTTCAATATAACCATTTTTATTTAAATAATTTCTAATAAGCCAAATAAGTCTAGAACGGAGCAAAAATCTTTCTCTTGAATCCTCATTCATAATTAAATCTACTGGACGGTTACGATAAACCTCTTCAATATCAGTAAGTCCATGAAACTTTTCTGGTAGTGGTTTTAAAGCCTTACCTAAAAAAGTAAAGTCATCAGCCCTAACTGTTTTTTCACCAGTATGAGTAGTAAACGTTTCCCCAGTTACACCAATAAAATCTCCTACGTCAATAAATTCTTTAAATTGCTTATATTTTTCTTCTCCTACTAAATCTATCTTAATAGAAACCTGTATTTTACCTTCAATGTCTTGAAGAGTTAAAAATGAAAGTTTACCCATCTTTCTCATTAAAACAATACGTCCTGCGATAGTAACATCTTTTACACCATCTTCTAATAAAGCTGCTTCTTTTAAATCATAATTTGTTTTAAACTTTTCCGGATATGGATTCCATACTTTGCTTAATTCAGAAACCTTTTCTCTTCTAACAAGTTCTTGGTCTGAAAAATTTCTCATAAAATTACCTCCTAATTTCTTTGATAATTATACCAAAAAATAAAGGAAAAATCTATATTTCCCTACTTTTTATTTTTAATTGTATCTTTTAATAAGCTAATAAACTCATCCTTTGAAACAGATATAGTATCCGTACTGGCATATTTCCTATAACTTACAGTATTATCCCTTACTTCATTATCACCAATTATTAAAGTAAACGGTATTTTTTTAGTAACACTCTCGCGAAGACGGTATCCCAGTTTTTCATCTCTACTATCCAGTTTTACCCTAATATCATTATTTTTAAGTAAATCAAGTAGTTTTTTTGAATAATCCAAATGATAATCATTGTTTACTGGAATAATATTAACACCTATTGGTGCAAGCCATAATGGGAAAGCTCCCTTTGTTTCTTCAATGAGATAAGCCATAAATCTATCAAATGTACCAAGTATTGCTCTATGAATAACAACAGGTCTTACTTTTTCTCCCTTTTCATTAACATAAGTTAAATCAAATCTTTCAGGAAGTAAGAAATCTAATTGACAAGTAGATAATGTTACATCATGTCCGATAGCAGACTTAATTTGAACATCTAACTTAGGACCATAGAAAGCCGCTTCTCCTTTTGCTTCATAAAAGTTTAAATTCAAATCAGTTAAAACTTTCCTAAGTTCACTTTCAGCCTTGTCCCACATATTATCATCATCAAAATATTTTTCTTTATCTTCCTTATCACGAAGTGATAGTCTAAATGAATAATTAGTAATATTAAAGTCTTTATAAACAGACAAAATTAAATTTACAACATTAGATACCTCTTCTTTAATTTGATCAGGCCTTACAAATAAATGAGCATCATTTTGACACATTTGTCTTACTCTTTCAAGACCACATACCGCACCACTTGCTTCATATCTAAAATCAGGTGCAAGTTCACCTATTCTAATAGGTAAATCCCTATATGAATGAATAGAATTTTTATAAATAAGCATATGATGTGGGCAATTCATTGGTCTTAAAACTAACTCTTCATTATCCATTTTCATAACGGGAAACATATCATCTTTGTAATGATCCCAGTGCCCTGACGTTTTATATAAATCTACACTACCCAAAGATGGAGTATATACATGACTATAACCACATTTTATTTCTTTATTTTTAATATAATTTTCAAGTTCATTTCTTACAATGGCCCCATTTGGAAGCCACATTTGAAGGCCAGACCCTACTAATTCGTGAGATGTAAATAATTCAAGTTCCTTACCAAGTTTACGATGATCTCTATCTTTTGCCTCTTCAAGCATTTTAAGATGTTCTTCTAATTCTTCATTAGTATCAAAGCAAACTCCATAAATTCTTTGTAAAACCTTATTTTTAGCATCCCCTTTATAATAAGCACCACTTACTTTAAGTAATTTAAAATTTTTACATTTCTTTACAGTATCAACGTGAGGACCGCGGCAAAGATCCGTAAAATCTCCCTGAGTATAACAACTAATTATTTCATCATTTGGCATTTCATTTATTAAATCTATTTTATATGGATCATCCTTAAAAATTTCAAGAGCCTCACTTTTAGATATTTCTCTTCTAACAATGCGTTTACCATCTTTGGCTATTTTTTTCATCTCTTTTGAAATCTTTTCAAGAGCCTCTTCATTTATTTTTTCTTCTAAATCAATATCATAATAAAAACCCTCACTAATAACAGGACCTACCCAAAATTTAGCACTTGGATATAAATGCTTTACGGCCTGTGCCAGTAAATGAGCACAACTATGGTTTAATACATTTAATCTTTCATCTTTTTTTATATCAATCATTTTCTTCTTTCCTTTCCACTAAAAGAATCTAATCCTTTTAACTTTTTCATTTACTAAACTACTTTCAACACTATCAATCATTTCATCAAAATTCATTTTATATGAATTTTGTTTTAGTCTTGAATTTTCACTCATAATTTCTAGGACATCTATTTTTTTTGGATTTTTATAAGGTGCACAATTATTAAAAGTATCTATTACAAGGACAACATCTCCACGTTTAACATCTTCTGATGTAACTAATTCAAAAGGAAGTGTAACTAGTTTAATATCATATGCTTCCATGCACACTCTTTTCATCTCTCTATGTGAAAGTGATGAAATTACTTCAATTAAATATTCATTCCCAATATAACAGTAATCCCTTAAAAATTTGTCCATTGAAATATGGCTTTGATTTCTTATTATTTTTTTATTCATACAACTAACTCCTCATAACAAAAGAAAAAACACCCAATCAAGGAGTGCTTATGCACGGTACCATCCTACCTTTTACTTAATTAGATAACGGCTTTAACCGGGTTATTTTTTTGATAACCTGCTCCAAGGTAGTAATTATTAAAGTTATTTATTAGGCTTACACCATTCCTAACTCGCTTTAAAACACTTTTTAATAATATTGTCCTTATCTTTGCTTTTACAAGTATATTTTATCATATAAATATATACAAATCAATTACTTTCTTAAATTTTTACTAATCATTTCTTCATAATCACTAAGTTGCTTTATTCTTGAAATAATACGCCCTGCTTTTACGGCTTCTACACCACTACTAGTAATAGATAAATGCTTTTCTAAAGCTTCTAAATTCAAATTAGACGTAAAAAATGTTGGTAATTTTTCATCCATTCTGTATTGTAGCAATGAACAAAGTATTTCATCTCTTGACCAAGCAGTAGTATTTTCAGCACCTATATCATCAATAAGTAATAAAGGAATTTTTTTCGCATTATTAAATTTATTATTAAATTCATTTGTATTAAAAGATGCTTTTAAATCTCTCAAATATTCTGGCCAAAATATAACCATACTTTTAACATTTTTCTTCGCAAGTTCATTAAACATCGCACTTATTAAATAAGTTTTTCCACTACCAAAATTACCATATAAATAAAGACCTTTTTGATGAGGATTTTCCTTATATTTATCTATAAAATCAGTAAGCCAAATAATAGTTTTATATCTGTTTTTATCAGTTTTATATATTTTAGAAAAACTTGCTTCTTTTATTTCAAGTGGTTCATTATATAAAGTAGTATTTTCCATATATTTATTTTTATTATCTAATTTTATTTTTAACTTACAAGGTTTATAAGAAAACTCCAATGCCCCATCTTTTACTCTTGGTAAAAAAGCATAGCCACTTATTTTGTTTTTACATCCTAAAATATTTTTACAATTTTTACAATTAAAATATTCATTAAAACTTTCTTCTAAGGAAGATGTATATTTTATAAGAGTACTTCTTGTTAATTTTATTTTACTAACAAACAATTTAAAATCATCATTTTTTAAGGCCTCATCATAATCTTTTTCTAACGAACTTGTTAAATTGTTTTGTATTTTTAAATTATCTTTCAAACTAATCATAATTTTCACCTACCAAGTCTTGCCTCTAAGGCTTTTATATCTTCATCACTTGCGATATTTTCTTCAATATTTTGGTTAAACCAATTAGGTTCTATTTCTTTTACTTTTTTTACAGTTTTTTTTGTTTTATTTTCACTTTTACAAATTTTCATTGCCTCTTCTACAGTTTGAATATTACTGCGTTTCCATTGATCAGCAATTTTTAATATAAAGTTTTTTGTTAATTTATTATTATTTATTTTAAGTACATAATCAATTAAAACATTTACTACTCCTGGATTTAATTCATAATCAACAAGCAAAGTTTCTAATATATCAATGTCCCCTTTACTAGGCTTTATTCCTTTATTTCTACCAGTTAAAAAGTCATAAGGAGAATTAGTTTCAAAGGCATATATAATTTTATTTTTTTTAGATGTACTAGTTGCCTGTTTTCTTAGATATTCTGGTTGTTTTTTATATATTAAAGTTGGAACTTCTCCTTTATGTTCAAAAGAATAATAGTTTTTACAATTTTGTCTTAATATTTTTTTGTCAATCATTCTTTTTTCATTCACACTATTTCTAATAAGTTCACTTATTTCTTCTTCATTTAGGTTATAAATAAAGGAAAGTTTATATATGAGTGATTTTGTTTCTTTTGTAAGGGATTTTACATTTAAATATTCATCTGGTATATTAGAAAAAACCATATTTAAGTCTATTTTTTTAGACGAAACAGTGTCTATGCTTTTAACGTTTCTTATGTCTTTAGTATCTATTTCTGTCAAGTCACTTACTGCAAATGTATCAGAAAAACTAGTTGTTATTTCTTCATAACCTTTTAAATTTATTTTAGGAATACTAAAAAATTTTATTATTTGGTTAAATTCGTTTGTGCTTATATTGTTTTTTAAAGTAGTCATTAGTATTGGATTATTTATAAATTCATAAGGAGTAAGAGGAGAATATAGCTCATAAATATAATTATTTATACTGCCTTTTTTCACATATGTTTTAATAAGTCCAATAGCTTCTAATTTTTCTCTTGCTTCTAAAATATCACTTAAAGTAAGACGAGTGTTTGCCATTAAATTATGATGGGTATATTCTCTACCAATTATTTCTAGGGCATCTAAATCACTCCAAAGGGTAAAGTATAGATTAACTGCAATAGACCCTATTACAGGTTGATACAGTTTTATTAAAATGTTCCTATTTTCATTTGTAAGTATTGTAGCATTTTTTACTATATAAGTATCTGCGGGCAGTAATCTATTCATATTAAACCTCCTAGTAACATTATTTTAGCACATTTTTAGAAAAAAAAGAACTATTTAAAGTTCTACATTGTGATAAACATGCTGAACATCTTCTATATTGTCAAGCATTGTAACAAGTTTTTCAAAAGTCTCTTTATCCTCACCAGTTAAAATTACTTTGTCTTTGGCAATATATGTAATTTCATCCATATCAAATTCTACGTCTTTTACTTTTTTGTTAATTGCTTCTTTTATACTAAATAAGTCATTTGGTTTCCCATAAACAACAGTTTCTCCATCTTCTATTTCAATATCAATAAAATCGGATTCCCCATCAAGTAAAGCTTCCATTGTTTCTTCTTCATTTAATCCTTTAAAACTTACAACACATAGATGATCATACATATAACTTACACTACCTTGTGTTCCTAGTTTTACGTGGCATTTATTTACTGCTGCTCTTACACTGCTTACACTTCTATTAACATTGTCGGTTAAACAAGCAACTATTAAAGTAGAACCTGCTGGCCCAAATAATTCATAGTTCGTTTGAGTATATGTTTCATCTACTCCACTATTTACTTTATCAATTGCTCGTTTAATTATATCGCCTGGTACTTGTTCTTTTTTTGCTCTTTCAACAAGTCTTTTTAAGGCAGCATTGCTTTCAAGTTCAATACCACCTGTTTTTGCTGCTTGATATATTTCTCTTGCATACATTGAATATAATTTTGCTTTTGCTGCTCCTGTCTTTTGAATGCTTGCTTTTCTAACTTCATACGCTCTTCCCATAAAATCACCCTTTCTGTGCTTTCGTTAATGCATTTTTAGCCGCCATTTGTTCGGCTTCTTTTTTACTATGTGCTTTTCCTGTACCATAAACTATATTATCAATTACTACCTCAATAGTAAAACTTTTATTATGAGCAGGGCCTGTTTCTTTAATTATGTGATACTCTAAACTTTTTTTATCAGTTTGGACATATTCTTGAAGGGCTGATTTGTAATCATCAAAGAAATCAATTTCTTTACTTTCAATAATAGGTATTACAAGTTCATTAAAAAATTTCCTTGCAACGTCTATTCCTTGATCCAAATATAAAGCTCCTAAAAATGATTCAAATATATCAGAATTTGTGGCTTTTCTAGTCATTCCACCACTTTCTTTTTCACCTTTTCCGAGTTTTAGATTTTTACCAAGTCCTAGCCTTTTAGAATATTCATACAAAGCAGTTTCACATACATAGTGAGCTCTTAACTTTGTCATTTTTCCTTCACTTAATTTTTTTTTGTTAAATAAGTAATCACTCATTAAAAATTCAAGTACTGCATCTCCTAAAAATTCAAGTCTTTCATAACTTTCAACATTGTGTTCATTTGCATAAGATGTGTGAACAAATGCTGTTTCATACAACTTTTTGTTTTTAGGCACAATATTTAATTTTTCTAATATTTGCACACTCATCACCCAAAAATAATTATACCACATCTTTTATTTATTTGGTAGTCTTCAACATAGAAAAGACAGTACCTATCTTATAAAATCATTTTATCTATTTTAAATTTTCAATTTTACCTATGAAAAGGCCAGTAATTTTTGTTAATTAAATTTATGAACATTTTTTAACACTATGTGTTTCACTTTTTTTCAAAGCAAATAAATAAAAAAGACAGTTTTTAACTATCTTAATAATCCAGCACAATACTTTTTCATTTTTGTAATTTTTTAAGTTAAATTATATAATCTATTTATTATCCAAGCTTTTATAATAATTAAATCTTTTAATAGCATTTTCTTTATTAATTTTAATAAGATCACTATCTTTTAATTTACTATATCTTGTTTGTTTAAGTAAAAACTCCTCATACAAATCAAAATTAGGATTTTTACTATCCAAAGTAAACTTATTGCCATCATATCTAAATATTGGAAAATAACCACACTTAACAGCTAAAGCCTCCATATTAATACTTTCTTTCATGCCATTTTTAATACCATGTGATATGCAAGGTGTATAAGCAATTACAATTGATGGACCGTTATGACTATTAGCTTCAGTAAATGTTTTTATTGTTTGCATCATATTCGCACCCAAGCAAACAGTTCCAACATACACATTAGGATAACACATACAAATGCGTGCCAAATCCTTTTTATTTGTCTTCTTACCAAGAGTAGCAAACTCAGCCACCGCTCCTATTGGTGTTGCTTTTGAAGCCTGACCACCAGTATTAGAATATACTTGACTATCTAAAACTAAAATATTTATATTCTCTCCACTTGATAAAACGTGATCTATACCACTAAAACCAATATCATAAGCCCAGCCATCACCACCAATTGCCCATATATTAGTAGATACAATATGTGCCTTTAATGGTTTTAATTCAAGATATTTTTCATAATTTATACTATCATATACTTTTTTAGTAATTTCATAATCATTACTATTATTAAGCCACATTTCAAATAATGGATCACTCTTACTAGACATAATATTTCTTATTTGCATTTTAGCGTTCATATGTCCTAGAAACAAGCCAAAACTAAACTCCGCATTATCTTCAAATAAGCTATTGGCCCAAGGCAAATTATAAGGAAGGCTTGGAAGAGCACCACCATATATTGAAGAACATCCTGTTGCATTTGCGATTACAATATTTTTAAATAACTGCGTAAGTAATTTTATATAAGCTGTTTGGCCACATCCTGCACATGCACCATGAAAAGCAAAATTAGGAGTTCTAAGCTGGCTACCTTTAATTGTATTTAGAGGAAAAACATTTTTTTCACAAACATTATTTACTAAATAATTAAATTCTTTTTTATTAGTATTTTTAAAATATGAAAGAGCCTTACCATTTTTATTACCAGGACAGGTATTTATACATACACCACACCCTGTACAGTCATCTTCACTAATACTAATAATTAAATAACCAAATTTATTTTTAATGCAATTTTCTTTAATACTACTAGGTGCCTTATTATATTCATCTTCATTTAATAGAAAAGGTCTAATAACACCGTGCGGACACACTAATGAACACATCATACAACTAATGCAATTTTCCTTTTTCCAAATAGGAACCATATCACTAATAGAAATTTTTTCTATTTTACAAGGCTTAAATGTACCATCTTTATAATTAATTACTTCAGATACCTTTAAATCATTGCCTTTTCTTTTATTAATCATTTGATATATATTACCATTAAAACTTATCTCAACACTTACATCATCTAAAACAATTTTATTTAGTTTAATATCTTTTACACTTTCTTTATTTTTCAAAGCAATACTTTCACTAAACTTTTTATCAATAAAACTATATAAAGAATTTAGTGCTTGATTATAATTAGTACTGATAAATTTTAAAGTACAAGCAGACATAATCATACTAATTTTTCTTCCAAGTGAATATTTATCTGCAATTTTATATGCATCTATACTATAAACACTAATATTTTTTTTATTTAAAAAATTCTTGTAAGGATTTAAAGACTTTAATAATTCCTTATCATTTAAAGATGTATTTATAATCAAAATACCATTTTCTTTTAAATTCGTAATACAGTCAAATTCGTTTAAATAACTATCTTTTGAAATAACAACAATATTAGGGTTATAAACTAAATAAGAAGAATTTATTTTATCATCCGAAAATCTTAAATGGCTTGCGGTTACACCACCTGATTTTTTACTATCGTACTCAAAATAGCCTTGTACATGTTTATCAGTAGTTTTATAAATTACCTCAATTAAAGATTTTGATGCACTTACCATACCATCACTACCATAACCATATAGTAGTAATTCAAAATGATTATTAGTATTTATATTTTTATAATCTAAACTTAAATTAGTTACATCATCAACAATACCTACAGTAAACTCTTCCTTTGTGCTTTCAAAGACCGCCTTTACCATACTAGGAGTAAAATCTTTACTAGAAAGGCCATATCTTCCATGTCTTACTTTTATATTTGTGCTTGACAAAACATCTAAATAAAGAGGTTCATTTCCAAATTCTTTTGTTCTATCAAGGACAATTAACTCTTTTGTATTTTTTGGTATAATACTATTAAAATATTCTTTATCAAATGGTCTATATAAATGTACTTCAATTAAACCTACACCTTTTGCATTATCAATATATTCTTTTATAACATTAGTGCTAGAACCCATTGATACAATTACTTTTTTAGCATGTTTATCACCATAATAATTAAACGGTTTATAATCTTTACCAGTTATTTTATTTATTTTTTTCATATAATCAAATACTATTTTACTTACATTATTATAACTAGAATTTCTAGCTTCCGTTATTTGAAAATATATATCAGCATTTTGATTAGTACCTTTTGTCATAGGGTTGTTGATATCTAAACTCCTATTTCTAAATTTATTTAAAGCAGTATAATCAATTAAATCTTTTACCTTTTCTTCTTCTAATATATTTACATCAGTTATTTCATGACTTGTTCTAAAGCCATCAAAAAAGTGCATAAAAGGAAGAGATGATTTTATACTTGCTAAATGACTTATTAAAGCCATATAATAAGCATCTTCTACATTAGATGAGGCAAGCATACAAAAACCAGTACTGCGGGCAGCATATATATCTTGATGATCCCCTAAAATACTTAACGCATGAGTAGCAAGACTTCTTGCGGCAACATGAATAGTGCAAGGAAGCATTTCCCCAGCAATTTTATACATATCAGGTATCATTAAAAGAAGACCTTGACTTGATGTATAAGTACTAGTAAGTCTTCCCATTAAAAGACTACCATGAACCATACCAATAGCCCCAGCTTCGCTTTGCATTTCAATTATTCTTACATTTTCATTAAATATATTTTTTTTGCCACTATTTGCAAGCCTTTCCATTAAAGCAGGCATTGGGCTTGATGGAGTTATTGGGTAAACACCCGCAACCTCTGTAAAAAGATAAGAAGCGTATAATGCCGCTTCATTTCCGCTTAACAATTTTCTTTGCATAAATATCACGCTCCTTATTTATGACATTTTTCTTCTTCACTAGTATAGTTTACAGTATAAGTATAAGATTTATTCCCGCTAATTGTAACTGATACTCCACTGCTATATTCTTCTCCTGTCATAGGATTTTTAATTTTCTCTTTTAAATAACCATCTTCTTTTAACTCATCAACTGAAATATTAGAATTATTAGTTAATTTATCAGGATTGTCAGTCACATACATTTTAGCAGCCTCAATAATTGTTTTTTCTTGAGCAAGGCATGTTTCATACCTACTATTCATAATATTTTTATCAACTGCCGTAGTTACAATAAGTGCAAGTACACCTAATATAACAATTACCCCCATAAGTTCGGCAAGTGTAAAAGCGTCTTTTCTTATTTCATTTATTTGTTTTTTAATATTACCATTAGTAATAAAAGAACCTACTACAACCATATCGGCCTTTTTCACCTTATTTATAGTGCTTAAATTTATTCCACCATCTACTTCAATTATAAAATTCAAATTATTTTTTTCCCTATAATTATTTAAAAACTCTATTCTATCACTTTCATCAATAAACTTTTGACCACCTTTTCCTGGCATTACTGACATTACTAAAACTAAGTCTATTTTATCTAAATAAGGAATAATTTTTTTTATATCAGTATTTGGATTTATTGCAAGACCTACTTTTATATTTTTACTTTTAATATAGTCAATATAATCATCTTTTAAAACTTCTAAATGGAAAGTAATATAATCAGGACTTATTTTAGAATAAGTATCAACATATTTTTTAACGTCTTCTACCATTAAATGAATATCTTTTTTACTATTTATTTCTTTATCTACAAGACTAATTGTTTTATTATCAGTAAAAATTCCATCCATTACATCATAATGCATATAATCAGTATATTTGTCCATTTCTTTTATTTTTTCATCATCACCTTGAACCATTAAAAATGAACTAGAAAGTTTCATTAAATCACCCCTTGTGTATAAAATTCAAATAATTTGTGTATCTACTTTTTAAAATAGTACCATCAAATACTTTTTCTTTAATAAAGCAATTGTCTTCTTTGTCATGCATACAATCTCTATATTTGCATTCATTTCTATACTTATTAAATTCTAAAAAATTATCTCTTATATTTTCTTTTGTCATACCAATAAAATCTATTTTAGAAAACCCCGGAGTATCAGCAACAAGGCCACCTGATACATTCAAAAGTTCTACGTGCCTTGTAGTATGTTTTCCCCTGCCAAGAGATAGTGATATTTCATTAGTTTTTAGTTTTAAATTTATATTAAGTTTATTTAAAAGTGTACTTTTACCCGCACCACTTTGGCCAGTAAAAACACATATTTTATTTTTAAATATTTTTTTTATTTCATCTATTTCAGTATTTAAATATACATCATATATTTTCTTATAATAATCAATTATTTTATTATAATCATTCATATCTACCAAATCAATTTTTGTAAATATAATTATTGGTTTAATATTATTCCAAGATATAATTGTCAGCAATTTATCAAGTAAATTACTATCAAAATCAGGGTGTTTTAAGCTAGTGATAATAACCACTTCATCAACATTTGCAGTTTGTGGACGAATAAGACAGTTTTTTCTTTTTAAAACTTTTAATATTATTTTATCATTTATATCAATAATAACCTTATCACCAACAACAGGTGAAACATTCATATTTCTAAATTTACCCCTAGCCTTACATACAAAAGTTCCTTTTTCAGTTAAAACAGTATAATCATTACTAACTAATTTTATAATTACTCCGTTCACTCAGTAGCCTCAGTTTCATCATTTTTTATCATTGTAATTTTTACAGTCGCACCTTGTTTTACCATTGTTCCTGGCGACATATTTTGATATACAATAGTACCTTCTTTTTCAGTATCGC
Organism: uncultured Muribaculaceae bacterium; assembly: GCA_964468025.1. GTDB lineage: Bacteria > Bacillota_I > Bacilli_A > RF39 > UBA660 > Coprosoma. The sequence goes on from CAYXTH010000005.1 coordinate 15,246, forward strand.
TTGCTTGGTATTTAATTTCAAGGGCAAGACCATTATCTTCACAAAATGATCTTACATCAACTAATGTATATTCTTCTTTTTGAAAATCAGGATATGTAACATATATGTTAGGTATAGTTAAAGTAATAGTATCACCTTTTTTTATTTTTTCACCGGCCTTTACATCTTGTGATAAAATGATATTTTCTTTCGCATTTTCAGTATCTGCGATATCCTTTTTCTCAGTATTTACTTCAAGACCAAGTGTTTCAAGTTTTGCTTTTACTTCATAATAATTTTTACCAGTATAATCTTCAATAGTTATTTTTTTACTTCCTTTTGAAACTATTAAAGTAATAGTAGTTCCTTTTTTAACAGTTTCTCCAATTCCAGGATTAGTTTCAATTACTTTTCCTTCTTCTATTTCATCACTTGCTTTTTTCTTAGTTTTTTCTTTTACTTCAAGTTCTTTACTTTCAAGGGTATCAGTAGCCTGCGTAATGCTCATATCCTTAACATCTGGAATTTTTATATCTGGTTTAGCAAATCTAGGCAATATTAAAGTAACAAATAGCAAAATAAATACAATAGCAGCAATTATAGAACTTATAATTATTAAGGCCTTATTCATTTTTTTATTTTCCTTTTTTTCTTCTTTATCTTGATTTCTTTTACTTCTAGTATCAGCATCCATATTTTCTTTTTCAGAATATGCGTATTTTACTTTTGGCTCATTAAATCTTGATTTATCAAGTGCAGTAAGCAAATCATCATGCATATCTTTTACGTTTTCATACCTATTTTTAGGATTTTTTGCACACGCTTTTAAAATAATATTTTCAATACTTTGTGGTATTTCTGGATAAGCATCAGTAATACTTGGCAGTGGATCTTTCATTTGTTTAAGTGCTACTTCAACAGGACTATCTCCTTTAAAAGGAACATGTCCTGTTACTAGTTCATACATAAGAATACCAAGAGAATATATATCGCTTTTTGCAGTTGTAGCAAGTCCACTTGCTTGCTCAGGAGGAAGGTAATATACAGTTCCCATTATACTGTTTGTTTGTGTAAGTTCCTGCCTTTTTAATTGTGAAGCAATACCAAAGTCCATTATTTTTACTCTGCCATCTTCCATTATAATTACATTCTGAGGTTTAATATCTCTATGAATTATATAACTTTCATGAGCGTGAGTAATTGCAGATGTTAGTTGTAACATTATATCGATTACTTCTGTCAGTGTAAGAGCACCACGTTTTTTTATTAAGCTTTTTAAAGTTTTCCCTTCAACGTATTCCATTACAATAAAATATTTGCCATTATCTTCTCCAACGTCATATATCTCAACTATATTTGGATGATTTAAACTGCTTGCGGCAATAGCCTCCCTTTGAAATCTTCTAATAAATTTTTCATCTTCAGCAAGGTTACCTCTTAATATTTTTACTGCGACTAATCTATTTAAAATTACATCATTAGCAAGGTAAACATTAGCCATACCACCCTCGCCAATAGATTTTATTATTTCATAGCGATCGTTTATTTTTGTTCCTTTTGTTATCATATTAATTTCCTCCTTTATTCAAATATGCTACCGAAATATTATCGGTTCCCCCTCGATTGTTGCTTTTAAATATTAGTTTTTCAAGTTTCTTTTCTATTTCAAGTGAACTATCTAAAACACTTTCTATTTGATTTACTTCAAGCATATTAGTAAGTCCATCACTACATAAAAATATTCCATCAACATTTGTTTCTACATCAAATATGTCCATCCCTACTGTCATATTTGCACCGAGTGCTCTCATCAAAACATTTTTTCTTGGGTGGTCTTTTGCCTCTTCAATAGTAAGTTCTCCGGATTTTACAAGTAAATTCACTAGTGTATGATCAGTAGTTATTTTATATAATGTTCCATCTTTTATTACAAAACCAGAAGAATCACCAATATTTCCAAATAATAGAAAGTCTTTTGTTAAAAGTGATATTACAATAGTTGTTCCCATACCACTACTTTCGGGATGTTCGTTTGTATATTTATATATTAAGATGTTTGCTTCGCTTACCACTTCTTTTAGAAAAGCAAAGGCATCTTCCTTATTACCAACAGTTCCGGTATTTAAAAATCTTTTACCTATATGGTTAATCGCAATGCTTGAAGCAATTTCTCCGGCCTTATGGCCACCCATTCCGTCAGCAACAGCCATCAATATTTCACCACTTGCGTTTTTAAGTGCGGTTACACTGTCTTCATTATGATCCCTAACTTTACCTGGATCTGTTAAATATGAATATTCCATTATTTTCCCTCCTCATAGTTAGATCTTAATTGCCCGCAGGCCGAAGATATTTCTCCGCCAAATTCTCTTCTTACAGTTACTGATATTTTTTGTTTTTTTAATATATCATAAAATGCATCTATCGTTTTTTTATCAGATCTTTGAAACTGTAAATGGCTTGTTTCATTGTATGGTATTAAATTTACATAACAATTCATTCCCTTTAATAAATTAGAAAGTTTATAAGCACAGTCCACACTGTCATTTACGTCTTTTAGTAAAATATATTCAAACGTTACTCTTCTATTTGTTTCTTTAATATATTCTTTTACAGTATTTATTAAGTCGTTCATTTTATATACTTTGTTGATAGTCATTATTTTATTTCTTATTTCATCAGTTGGTGCATGAAGACTTATCGCAAGGTTTACTTGTAACTTTTGTTTAGCAAATTCCTTTATTTTTGGTATTATTCCACAGGTAGATATTGTTATGTGTCTTGCACCTAAGGCAATTCCCCTATCTGAGTTTATAATACTTATAAATTTCATTACGTTGTCATAATTGTCAAAAGGTTCACCAATTCCCATAAGTACAACATGAGTTATTCTTAAATTCAAGTTATCTTGAATTAGTAAAATTTGGCTTACCATTTCTCCGGCAGTTAAGTTTCTTACTTTTTTTCTTCTTCCACTTTCACAAAATGCACACCCCATATTACACCCCACTTGGGTTGATATACATAGGCTAGTACCATAGTCGTGAAACATAACAACGGCTTCTACCCTTTCTTTGTCATTAAATTCAAATAAGTACTTACACACTTCTTTTCCTTTTTGTATTCTTATTATTTTAGGTATATCAAATACAAAATTTTCTTTTAGTTTATTTATTATTTCTTTTTTTATATTAGTCATTTCATCAAATGACTTTACTTGTTTCTTATAAAGCCAGTCATATACTTGTATGGCTTTAAATTTTTTTTGATTTATGCTTAAAAAGTATTTTTCTAAGTCTTCTATACTTTGACTATATATATTCACTATATCACCTTACTTATTTATATAAACAATTATATCAAAATTTTGATAAAAATAACATAGGTTTTATAGTTATATAGAAAAAAAGTGTGTTTGAACTACTATATCTTCTTTAATATATAGTAGTTCAATAAAACAAAATATAAAAGAAAATATTATACAAGCAATTATTATTTTTTTATGTTTTTTAATCACTATATCACTCCTATAATAGTTTGATTATACCATGCTATCGTATTTGGTTGCAAAAACTATTATAAAAAAATTAAAATGAGAAAATTTTAGTGGTGAGGATTATGTATGATATACCAACGACTAGATTATATGAAATAAGAGAAAATCACGATTTAAAGCAACGAGAAATAGCAAAAATACTTAATGTACATATAATGTCTTATTCACAGTGGGAAAACAATAATAGATTTATACCATTAAATGAATTAAGTAATTACTGTAATACTTTTAATGTAAGTATGGACTATGTTTTTTATCTTACTAATAATAAAGAAAAAACAAATAATATAAAAGAGTTAAACAAAAAAGAAATTGGAAATAGACTTAACACCATTTTAAAAGATAATAACTTAACGCAATGTGATTTAGCACGCTTTTTAAATACTACTCAGTCAACAATATCTGCATATATAAACGGAAAAACTTTAATATTAATGGCTTTTGCTTATCAAATTGCTAATAAGAAATTAGATGTTGAAATAAGAAAAATATATGATGAA
>CAYXTH010000006.1:0-6088 GCA_964468025.1 uncultured Muribaculaceae bacterium
CATTTTACCGCAAAAAAAAAAAAAGACAAGTCATATTTTCGATAAATCAAAAAAAAGACAAAATTTTCATTATGCTAGCTTTAGAAACTATATAACAACTTAATTTATAGTGTCATTTTTTGCTTTTAAAGCACTACTTATCGCATTATAAGAAAATGTATTTATATATATAACATCATCAAAAGTAATATCAGAATATAGCCTTTTAATTTCCTTTAAAACTTCTTTTAATATTCCCATAATTTGAGCATATATTAAATAGTCCCTTAAAAACATAACATCAATATTATTTTTATCTTGAATGTTTTTAAACTCATTAAAATATTTTTTTAAACCACTTATTTTAATAGCCTCTTCTTTCATAGAAACATCAACCTTAAAAGTTTTTTCTTTTAAAAAGGTAAGCTTTTCCTCACTAAAAAGTATATCGCTTTCATAATCAATAACATCATCAAACCATTTTAACAACTTATTATAATTTTCACTACACCATTTTTCAAACGTACTACTTAAAAGGACTCCATTATTGCTTGTTTCTAACATATAATTATACATTTTATTTTCATACTTATTAGTAAAAGTATTATTTTTTTTAAGATAAATACTTTCTTTTTTTATCTCAATTTTACCTTCTTTTTGCCATTGAAGTAATACCGCACCTAAAAAATCAGTTTTTCTATTTACAATATCATAATTGCAAGCAATCCAATAAGCCCTAAATATATTTTTATTACAAGGTATATTTTTAAACGTATTTACATTTTTTATTTTTTTACCATTTTTACCAAATAATAATTTATACGTTCCACCAACATTTATAGAATTAAAAAACCTTGAAATTGCCATACAAATAACAATTGGACAAAATATACAAAAAATTACTCTTACTATATAAAATGTATTTAATGATGAATTAAAACTAATATCAATATAGCTTGTTATATAATCCATAATTTTCACCCCAAATTTTTTTAAATCATTTACTTTAATTATACACAAATAAACTAAAAAGTAAAGAAAAAAGTATGTCTTACATACCTTCTTCATCTAGTTCTTTTTCAGAAATTATTGATAAATTATCTTCGTCAATATCATCATCTACAATTGTATCTTCAATATCATCAATATTATCAGATATAATTTCTTCCATCTCTGCTTCCTCTTCTTCTTCCAAAGCCGGATCATCTTCCTCTTCTTCCAAAGAAATAGATGCCGGATGTTTCTCTTGTAAATCCCAATTACCATTATCAAGTAAAATAAAGGATTTATCAGTATTTAAAGATGTATAATAATCACCTATTTTATCAGTAAGTGTATCCTTATTTAAACCTAAAAGTTCACAGATCTTACTAAATATTTCAAGTGTATTTAAAGGTCCACACTCTTCTAATATTTTTTTTGAAAGCTGTGTATAAGACATTTGTTCAAGTTCTTCTTTACTCATCACACTTAACTTCATAGATTCCCTCCTTAATACTTAAAACATTGTACCATATTTTATTTATGTGTCAATAGTATATTCCAAAATAAATTCAAAATCTTGTATTTTTTCATCATTATTTAACAATTCATAATAAATTTCAAGCCTTTTATCATTATTTACTATACGTTTTGTATACGTTTTAAAAAATATTTTTCCATACTTGGTATTATAATAACTATCTATTTTTTTTAAATACTTAAAATTTAAACTTATTATATAGTCAAATTCTCTTTTTAAAGAAATTACATCATCAATTACTAAGGTCGTTTTTATATTATTATCAAAATATACGATTTTATTCTTATTTTTAATACCAAATCCTTCAAAAATATGAACTTCTTCTTCACTTTTTAAAATAGACTTTATTTTTACTTTCATATAATCACATCCGATAACAAAATTATATCATATTTATATATTTTTACTTATATTTTTCTATTTTTTTCAAATAATAATTTTAGAAAGGCAGTGATTTAATGAAAAAACACAAAAAATTTCTTATTTTTATTATCTTTACTATTATATTAATTACTGCCTATTTTGGTATATATTTATACGCTAAAATACTACCAAAACTATCTATTGATGGTGCAAATGGATATTATTTATATGATACAAATGAAACTCTTTATACAGGCTCTTCTAGTCAAGACTGGGCAAATTTAGAAAATATTTCTAAATACGCTGTTAATGCGACAATTGCGACTGAAGATAAAAACTTTTACAAACACCAAGGTTTTGATTTTCTAAGAATTTTTAAAGCCCTAGTAATAAATTTACAAAGTCAAAACAAATCACAAGGTGCATCTACCATAACTCAACAATATTCTAAAAATTTATTTTTAGAATTTGACAAAACATGGGAAAGAAAACTTAAAGAGGCATGGCTTACTGTAAGATTAGAAGCCCATTATAATAAAAATGAAATATTAGAAGGCTATTTAAATACTATTAACTATGGTGGTATATTTGGTATTGAAAATGCTAGTAATTATTATTTTGGAAAAGATGCGAATAGTTTGACTTTATCAGAAGCAAGCATGCTTGCGGGAATACCTAAAAACCCAAGCAAATATTCTCCACTTGTTAATGAAAAAAATGCAAAAAAAAGACAAAAAATTGTTTTAACTTCTATGGTCAAAAATGGTTATATTAGTAAAGAAGAAGCAAATAAAGCTTTTAGAGAAAATCTTGTCTATAAAAAAAATGAAAATGATAATGATTTAAAAATGGTGATGTATTATCAAGATGCAGTTATGAGTGAACTTGAAAATATTGATAGTATACCTGCTTCATTTCTAGATACAGGTGGTATTAAGATATATACTAATTTGGATATGGATGCACAAAAAAAATTAGAAAATAGTATTAAAAACAATATTAAAAACAATATTGAAGTTGCAGGTATTATAGCCTCTCCTAAAAGTGGTAAGGTTTTAGCACTTACTGGTGGTAGAGATTATGATAAAAGTCAGTTTAACAGGGCAATAAATGCGAAAAGACAGGTTGGTTCTACTCTAAAGCCTTTTCTTTATTATGCGGCATTAGAAAATGGTTTTACAGCTTCTAGCACTTTTACAAGTGAAAAGACTACTTTTAGTTTTTCTAATGGTAAAACATATAGTCCAAAAAATTACAATGATAAATACGCAAATGGACCTATTAGTATGGCCACAGCAATTAGTTATTCTGATAATATATATGCAGTTAAAACTCATTTGTTTTTAGGTGAAAATGCACTGCCTGATATTTTAAAAAGAGTTGGCATTAGTAAAAATGTAAGCACACTGCCATCACTTGCACTGGGTGCAGAAGAGTTTACTTTAATTGATATGATTAAGGCATATTCTTCTCTTGCTAATGAGGGATATAAGGTTAAACCTTATTTTATAAGCAAAATAACTGATATGAAAGGTAAAGTTTTATATGAACATAAAGATATTACTGAAAATGTTTTAAATAAAAGTAATGTATATATTTTAAACAATTTATTAACTACTACTTATGCAAAAGAGTTTATTGATTATAATTACCCTACTTGTATAAGTATTAACCCAAAAATGACAAAAACTTATGCGGTTAAAAGTGGTACTACTAATACTGACAATTTAATTTTTGGTTATAACAAAGATTTATTAATTGGTCTTTGGTCCGGTTACGATGATAATACTACAGTTAGTAATAGTGATAGTTCTAATTTAAAAAACGTTTGGATAGATACTATGGAAAATGTATTAAAAGATAAAGAAAATAATTGGTATGAAACTCCTAATAATGTAGTTGGAGCATCTGTTGACCCACTTAGTGGTAAGGCAACAAGCAGTGGAAAAGCAAAAGTTTTATATTATATAAAAGGAACAGAACCATCAAGTAAACAAACACTTGATGATGCTATTCCTACTGTTAAGACCGAATAAGGTCTTTTTATTGTGATTTTTAAAATCAATATATTTTGAAATGTTTAATTTTCTTATAAAAAAAATGACTATATTTAATCATTTTTAAATATACTTTGAACAATTGTTACATCATCACCCTGTTTTAAGCCAAAAGCATTTGCTTCATCAGTATTCAAATGTAATTCCAACACAGCAGTTTCTTCTACTTTAAACTTAATATTATCAATTAAACCTTCATTATCTATAAGTATCGCAATTTTTTTTAAATTCTCAAATCCATATTTTTTTACATCAGATGGTGTAATATGAATATGTTTTTCTGGTATAATTAAGCCTTCTGGAAGTGCGACACTACCTTTTGGTCCAATAATTGTAATATTACCACTGCCTTTTAAATCTCCCGATTTTCTAATTGGTGGTTTAACTTTTAATTTATAAGCATCTGTTTTTGATATTTCAACTTGATTATACTTTCTAAATGGTCCAAGTATTCTTACATTTTCAATGTACTTACCACCATTTCTTATAGTAACATAACTAGTAGACGCAAACTGTCCTGGTTGTACTAAATCTTTATCTTTTTCTAATTGCTCTTTTCCAAATAATTTAGTATATATTTCCTTTGTTAAATGTACATGTCTATTTGATACCCCTATTTTTACCTTCACTTTAAATCACCTACATCAATTATAGCACTAAAATTTGTTTTTTTTAATAATAATTTTAAATTTCTTAAATATATTTTTATAGAAAGGATGATTTTATGAACAATTTTTCTAATCAAGGTAGTTTCCCTGGTACTCCATTATATGTAGATGGTAAAGCAGTCCCTAATCAAGATACTACTTCTTACACTCAAAGTTACCCACCAATATATGAAGAGTCTTATATTGAGAATATATTGCGTTTAAATAAAGGAAAACAAGTTGAGATATATACATCATATCCTGACGCCTCTGAATGGCATGACAGAATTTTTAAAGGCATTATTGAGCAATCTGGAAGAGATCATATTATTTTAAGTGATCCCAACACTGGAAACTGGTTTTTAGTACTTATGATATACGTAAATTATATTAAATTTAACGAACAAATTAGTTATGCATCTGATTTTTATCCAAGTGCTTGAAAATAAAATAATAACCTGCTATAATCATTAGTAGGTGATAGTATGAATTTGTTAGTTATTTTTTTCGCTATTTTTATAGTTGTATGTGTTCTTTTAATTTTAATAATAAATACTTATAATAAATTTCAAGAATATATAATACGTATAAATGAAGCCGAAAGTAATATTGATTCTACTCTTAGAAATAGATTTGATTTATTAAATAAATCTATTGATATTATAAAAGCAAATACTGGTATTAAAGAAGATATTTTTACCAAGATTATAAAATTACGTTCTCGCAGGCTTAGTAATTTTGATTTAGATAGAGAACTTTATAATGGCATAAATGAGTTTAACAAATATAAAGAGCAATACCCAAATTTAAAAAACAGTGAAGTTTTTACTAAAATAGATATTTCATTAAGTGAATCAGAGGCAGAAATGTTTGCATTTAGAAAGTATTATAATGATATTATTACACAGTACAACAAAATGGTTAAATCTTTTCCATCTAATATAATTGCTTTAATGTTTAAGTTCAAACCTAAGTTATATTTTGATGGTAAAGATATGTGTGATGATGATACAAAAGATTTTAAATTATAAGGCTATTTTCTTTTAATAGTCTTTTTTTAATGTTTTGGTTAATTGCAAAGTAAATTTCTAATATATAAAAAAAGGCCTTACGGTCTTATGCTTGTACAAAGTTAACATTCATAGTTAATGTATTTGATAATTTGTTATCAGCTGGTTGTGATGTAATTTCACTATTATAAGTTACAGTAACTGTAAATGTTGCGGTTGCACCAGCGGCAATTGCAGTATTTTTTGCTATACCAGAGTAAGTGAAATCAACTACATCAGTGTTTGCACCCTTTTCAAATTTAATAGTATTAACTTTTGCGTTAAGGTTACCTTTGTTTTCAATTGTTACAGTATAAGTAACTGAATCTCCTGGGCTTTGTAAATCAGCACAGAATTGTGCAGTTGCACCATCAACTAATCTTGTACCGTTTTCAGTAGTACCTGCAACATAAGGTACATCACCACCTGTTCCAGTTGAACTAGATTTAACGATTGAAGTCATTTGTACAT
>CAYXTH010000006.1:6098-18295 GCA_964468025.1 uncultured Muribaculaceae bacterium
AGCAAGTAATCCTCCGATTAAAGTGTTTTTTGTTTTTGAGTTCATCCGTTTTCTTCCTTTCTACATAATTATTATGGCAAGTACACATACCCTACCATTACTAACAGTATATCACAATAAGAAAAAATTTCAATATATTTTTGAAAAAAAATTTGGACTTTCAAAAAAAATCTAGATAAACTAGATTTATGCTTGTACAAAGTTAAGTGACATTGTAAGTGCATTTGTTAAAGCACTTGATGCTGGTTGTGATGTAACGTTTGAGTTATAAGCAACCTTTACAGTAAATGATACAGTTCCACCATTTGCAGCTACTGTTGTAGTACCAGCAGTTATTCCACTTGTAGAATAAGTAATGGCGTCAGTATTTCCTTGACTAAATGTAACACCACCACTAGCTACTTTTGCAGCAAGTGTTCCACTATTTTCAACAACTACTGTATAAGTAACTGTATCACCAGGTGAAGTTAAGGTAGTACTAAAAGTTGCTGATAATTTATCAGTACCTACTGTTGCACTATTACTTTTTGCAGTTCCAGTTGCAGCTGGTGTAATACTCTTAATATGTACATCCCATTTTGATGTAATTTCAGCATTACCATTGATAGTAAGTTGTTGTGCAAATGCGGCATAACCGATAGCCATAACAAATACAATAGCAAGTAATCCTCCAATTAAAGTGTTTTTTGTTTTTGATTTCATACAAATTCTTCCTTTCTACATAGTTATTATGGCAAGTACACGTTCCTACCATTACTACTAGAATATCACATTATTAAATTTTTTTCAATACATTATCATTAAAAAAATTGTGATTAACACAATTTTTACGCATCTTGTTCAAATTCAAGAATCATTTCTAGTGTATTTGTTAATTGATCACTAGCAGGTTGTGATGTAATACTATCATCATATGTTATTGTAATTGTAAATGATATAGTACTACCTTGTGTTATTTTAGTACCAGTAGCTATTTCACTGTAAGTATATTTAATAGCCTGATTATTAGATCCTTCATTAAATATAACTCCATTATCGGCTACTGTTGCATCAAGAGTACCACTGTTTTCAACAACTACTGTATAAGTTAGTGAATCACCAGGTGATACTAATTCAGTATTAAATGTAGCCTTAGAATTATTATCTACTGTTGCTGATATGCTTTTAGCAGTTCCTACTGGTGTTGCTGGTGTAATACTTTTAATATGTACATCCCATTTTGACGCAATTGTTGCAGTTCCATTTATATTAAGTTGTTGTGCAAAGGCAGCATAACCAATAGCCATAATTAATACTACCGCAACAAGTCCCCCTATTAAAAAGTTTTTTGTTTTTGTATCCATAATATATTTCCTTTCCATTCGGTATTAACTACCCTATATATAAGATATCATAATATTTAATTTTAAGCAAGGAACAAAATAAAAATATTAATTAAAATTGGAAGTTCCTATTTTTAATATAATGGGAATTTAGTTTTAAAAATAAATTCCTAATAAACAAAAAATTCAGAAATAAATCTGAATTCTATGTACTCACCAACTATTTAGATTGTTCGAAGTTAAGAATCATAGTAACACTGTTACTTAAATCAGCTTGAGTTGGTTGAGTTTCTACGCTAGATAAATAAGTTACTGTAACAGTAAATGTTTTGCTTGCACCAGCAGCAATTACATCACCAGCAGCAATACCAGTATAAGTATATTTAATAGCACCAGTATTAGCACCTTCTGTGAAAGTTACACCACTATCAGTTACCTTTGCATCAAGAGTACCACCGTTTTTAATTGAAACAGTATAAGTTAGTGAATCTCCTGGAGCAACTAAGTTAGTACTAAAAGTAGCAGTAGTATTTGTAAATGTTGGAGCTTCTTTTGTAGTTGCAGTACCTACTGGTTCACCAGCAGTAATACCATCAATATGAACATCCCATTTTGATGTAATTTCAGCATTACCATTGATAGTAAGTTGTTGTGCAAATGCGGCATAACCTACTCCCATAATTAATACTACGGCAATTAGTGCCCCTATTAAGATATTCTTATTCCTTGATTCATTTTTTGCGTCCATTCTCTTTCTTCCTTTCTAATTCTATATTTGGCAAGTACACGTACCCTACCATTGGTTTAATCATATCATAATTAAATCAAAATTTCAACTGATAAATTAATTTTTTTTACTATTTGCACTCAATATCACTTTCACGTATTTTATTATTTAACTTTATCCAGTTATTTTTTATATTAAACTCTTCAAGTTCTGTATCATTCATCTTAGTTACATCAAAATTATATTCTACTTGATATTTTTTATCTGAGTCAGCAACTATTTTAATTTTGACATAATCATTTTTTGCAAGAACATTATTATATTCTTCCGCACTTTTTTTAATTAAATCAAGTTCATTCCCGGTATATTTTTTTAAAACAATAATATTTAATACTTCATCTTTATTGTTATATACAAATTTTATATTTTCCTTAAAAACAGTATCTTTCGACTTAACAGTTTTATAACACTGCTTTTCAAAAATTTCCGTACTATCACAACCCGTAATAAAAAGGACAGTAATTATAAGTAAAATTAATTTCCTCATACAAAAACCTCTAGCAAAGATAATGATACCTTATTTCTATTTAAATCTATTTCATCAACATACACATCTACAATATCACCTACACTAACAACCTCATTTGGGTGTTTTATAAATTTATCAGTTAATTTTGATATATGGGCAAGCCCATCATTATGAAGACCAATATCAATAAATGCTCCAAAAGGTACAACATTTCTAACAGTCCCTTGCAGTTTCATACCTACTTTTAAATCTTTTATATTTAAAACATCACTTTTTAAAATAGGTTGAGGCATTTCATCCCTTGGATCCCTATTAGGTTTTTTCAAAGAAATAATAATGTCTTCTAATGTATATTTATCAGTATTTAAAATACTTGTATATTTATTTATATCAATGTTATCCAATTTATTTATAAGTTCATTTGTACCAACCAAAGATAAATCCATGTCTAATTGCTTTAAAAGTTTTAAAGTAATACCATAACTTTCAGGATGAATAGCAGTAGAATCTAATATATTGTTACCATTTATTCTAAGAAAACCCACTGCTTGTTTATATACTTTATCACTTAAAAGTTTTTTAATTTCTTCCCTCGAAATAAACTTACCCTTTTCGTCTCTATATTTAATAATCTTTTCAATGCTTTTTTTGGTCATACCTGATACATATTTAAGTAATGAAAAAGATGCGGTATTTACATTAACGCCAACACTATTAACGGCTTTGGTAACAATAAAATCAAGTGACTGGGTTAAATTCTTACTTGAAACATCATGCTGATACAAACCTACCCCCATACCCTCCGGTGGTATTTTAACAAGTTCCGAAAGAGGATCTTGAAGTCTTCTTCCAATACTAATGGCACTTCTTTCATTAGGTGATAAATCAGGAAATTCATCTATGGCAACTTTTTCAGTAGAATATATAGATGCACCAGCTTCAGATACAATAACATACTTACAGTTTAAGTTGTACTTTTTAATTAAATCCGCACAAAATTTTTCACTTTCGCGGGATGCTGTACCATTACCAATTGCAATAATATTAACATTATATTTTTTAATCAAATTAGCCACTTCTTCTTTACACTTGTTTACATTACCATTAAAAGGCTTAATGATAATTGATTCTAAATACTTACCAGTTTTATCAACAACCGCAAGTTTACAACCATTAACAAATCCAGGATCAAAGCCAAGAACAATATTGTCTTTCATAGGTGGTTGCATAAGTAAATTTTCTAAATTAAGTCCAAAATTATATATTGAATCTTCTTCGGCTTTTGAAGAAAGTTCATTTCTAATTTCTCTCTCAATAGATGGGTATATTAATCTTTTATAACTATCGTTTATTGCATTTGCAATAATATAATTATAAATACCTTCTTTTTTAATAATCTTTTCATTTAAAAACTTAATAATTCTATCTTTATCACAATCAATACTTACTGTAAGTATTTTTTCTTTTTCCGCCCTATTTATAGCCATTATTCTATATGCTTTAGCGTATTTTACTTTTTCAGAAAATTCATAATACATTTCGTATGTTTTATTTTCATCTACGGCATTTTTCTTTAATTTAGTACTAATAACACCTGTATTAAAAACAAAATTTCTAATCCACTTGCGGTAATAAGCATTATCACTAATCCATTCAGCAATAATATAGCCTGCACCACTAATAGCATCATCAATAGTTTTTACATTTTCATTTAAATACGGCAAAACTAAATCATTTATTTTTTTTGTAGTATATGCCATTATTTGTTTAGCAAGTGGCTCTAAACCATTTTTAATAGCCTCAGTAGCTTTTGTTTTTTTCTTTTCTTTATATGGCCTATACAAATCTTCTACTTCAACTAATTTTTTAGCATTCATTATTTCTTTTTTCAAATCTTCCGTTAGCAATCCTTTTTCATCAATAAGACGTACGACATCTTCTTTTCTTTTTAAAAGATTTATTTCATAGGTATAATATTCATTTATTTTTTTAATACTTTCCTCATCTAAATTCCCAGTTGCCTCTTTTCTGTATCTTGCAATAAAAGGAATAGTATTTCCATCTTCTAATAAAGCAAGTGTATTTTTAATTTGTTTTTCACTTACATTTATATCTTTACTTATATTTTTTATAACTTCTTCATTCATTTAACATATCTCCCTTTAATATTTTTTTCTAACCTGTGTTTTACCAAGTAAGGATGCTTTTGTAATGGAGGATGAACCATATTTACTTTTAATCTTATCAAGGATTTCATTTAACTCCTGATTTTGCACGTTTTCACTTACATCTTCAAATAATGAAAATTGATAATGCACTTTATCAGTAAGTCCATCAACACCAAGGCCAACTAATCTAATTGGTTCATCTTTCCACATTTCACTTGCGAGGTTTTTAGCATTTTCAAATATAATATTCATACTATTAGTTGCATTATTTAATTTTACTTGATGAGTATAATTCTTAAACATTGAATTTTTAAGTTGCACCCTTACCACACTTGCATATCTTTTCTCTTTAATAAGTTGTGCAGATATGTTTTCACTAATAGATTCTAGTATTTCATATACTTCTTCTTTATGAATTAAATTATGGTTTATTGTAACTGAATTACTAATACCTTTTGAAATAGTTTTTGTACTATCAACAGGTGAGTTATCTATACCATTTGCATACTCTACCATTTTAAAAGCTTGATTTTTAAAATATGGATACAATTTTGAAGGATCCTTAACACTTAAATCTTTTATAGTATTTATATTTAATTTTCTAAGTTTCTCGCCTGTCCGCTTTCCTATAAAAAATAACTCTTCAATAGGAAGCGGTTTCATTTTTGTATCTATTTCATCCATAAATAATGTATGTACTCTATCAGGTTTAGTAAAATCAGATGCCATTTTCGCACATAGTTTTGAATTAGCAACCCCTACATTCACGGTAAAACCTAATTCTTTTTTTATTTCTTCCTTTAATTTATAAGCAAATTTTACTGCATCACCATATAAATGTTTTATCGGCGTATAATCCAAAAAACACTCATCAATACTCATTATTTCAATGTCAGGGGTATATTTACTAATAAGAGCAAACATACTATTAGACATTTTTTTATAAAAATTATAATCAGGTTTATATACTTTTAAACTAGGGCATTTTTTCTTAGCCATAAAAATAGGTTCAGCAGTTTTTACACCAAGTTTTTTAATGGGAGTTGACTTTGACAAAACAATACCATGTCTTTTATTTTCCGTATCTCCAATAATTGCATAAGTATTTCTTATATCTTCATACCCTTCATTTAAAAGTTTTACGGCACTCCACGATAAAAAAGCATTATTAACATCTATATGCATAATTATTTTTTCCATGCAATCCTCCCTTTAAAAAAATGCGGACTTATAATTTTGTACCGCAAAGAAAACAAGTTGTTGCATCTGTAGAAAGTTTTGCTCCACAGTTTGGACACATCTTTGGCCTACCACTGTCATATGGGTCAATTGGATTTTTTTGAACCTCTTCCTTTTTTTGTGCAATAACAACTTTTTCCTGCCTTTTTTCAGGCTCTACATTTTGATTTATAAATACTGAGTCATATCCTGCATCATCAGCTTCTTTTTCTATTTTTTTATTTTGTGTATTCCACAAAGTATTATCTTCATTTGTATTTTCATTCATATCAGGTATTTGTTCATACTTAACTGGATTTATAATAATATCATCACTCTTAGTACCATGATATTCATCTACTTTATTTGATAAATTTACTAAATTTATTTTGTCTGGTAATTCTTCTTTTGGTTTTTCAAATAAGGCATTTTGTGTTTCCATAAAAGCATTTGTTAAATCATATTCATTTAAAATAAATTTTGGATTTTTAAATACTAATTTTGGAAATTTATACATTGGAATTAAGGTGTATAAAATTGTCTCTTTTTCATCTTGTCCAAAACCTATAAGTAGTTGTTTATTTATTTGATAATAATAAAATATATTAACTCCTGGTATTAAACATAGATAAAAGATGCTTTTTTTCATATCTAAAAGTTCTATTAAAGTTTTAGTTGTAACTATTGGTATTAAAGCCTTATATGGTTTTTCCTTAGCATTTTTAAACAAAAAATAAAGACTTATTTTTTTTGTCATATAAGTGACAAACCATATTAAAAATAGCAATAAGAAATATTTTCCTGTTCCTTCAAACATATTTAACCTCCTAAACCTTTAAATTTTTTTAATGCATTTATTTTTTGTTGAGTATCTTTTACATGTCTTTTGTAATAATCTTCCACTTTATTTTCTTTTACAAATGGTTTTGGCTTATGAGTAGAATTATATATAGCCTCACCTAACTGTCCTGGAGTTTTATTAAAACCTCTTAAATTATTAAAGTTTTGCATTTGCTTCCTCCTTTATTTTTTTTACTGGTCCATATGTTTTTCTATAACCATCAATAAGTCCATATTTTTCTAACGCTTCTAAGTGTTTTTTAGTAGGATATCCTTTATGGCTTTTAAATCCATACTGTGGATATTTTTCATCTATTTTTTCCATCATTCTATCTCTTGTAACTTTTGCGATTACACTAGCGGCCGCAATTGTCATACTTTTAGCGTCCCCTTTTATAATTGAAGCAGATGGTATATCAAGTTCTAGGGGCATCGCATCAGTTATAATATAGCCAATTTTTATTTTTTTATTTACTTCTTCTATGGCCTTTATCATTGCCTTTTTACTGGCTTGGTAAATATTTATTTCATCTATTTCTTTAGCCTGTACTATTCCAACTGCCCAAACGGCATTTTTTGTAATATAATCATAATATTCATTTCTTTTTTTTTCAGATAATTTTTTTGAATCATTTAATCCATCAAGTTTAAAATCTTTTGGAAGTACTACGCAACCCGCAACTACAGGTCCATATAAAGGTCCTCGACCTGCCTCATCAGTACCAGCAATATTAGTATAACCTTTACTATATAATTCATTTTCATATTTCCACATATCCATCATATCACTACCCTAATAACATTATAGCAAGTTTCCTTTAAAAATAAAATAGTAAATCTTGATATTTTCTTTATTTTATGTATAATATATTGTGGTGATTTTATGAATAAATGTAGTATCATTTATAATCCTATTTCAACAGGATTTAATATTAAAGTTTTAGAGGGGGTTACTACTGTTTTTGAGAGAAATGGTTTTAATATAAAGCTTATTAAAAGCAGACACCCAAATCATATCCAAAGTATTATTCCATATGAAAATGATAATACTGATTTAATAATTACTCTAGGTGGCGATGGTACTTATGGGGAAGCAATACAAGGATTTAATGAATGCGAACAAAAAGCATTATATAGTCACGTTGCAGTAGGAACATCCAACGATGTAGCTAAAAATTTTAATTTAAGCACAAACCCTATTCTTACCGCTTCTAGTATTTTAACTGGAAAAGAAAAAGATATTGATATAATAAATGTAAACAATACTTGTTTTGGTTATGTTTCTTGTTTTGGTGCACTTACTGATATACCTTGTAAAACTAAGTTATCTTTAAAAAAAAGATTTGGTAAAAATGCCTACTTAATAAGTGCTATACCTGATATATTTAAATTAATTAAAAATAAAATACCTTCATACAATATCACTTACAATAAAAATGATGAACTTATTCGTTCAAACTGTTTAATGGGTTTTGTATCTAATTCAAAAGGTTTTAGCAATGTAAATATTTATCCAAATGCGGATATTAGTGATGGATTGTTTGAAGTTATGATTATTAAGAATGTTAATAACAAATTTATTTTTAATGTTTTAAAAGATTATTTGTTAAATAAAATTGATTTAAACAAATACAATGACTTTATAGATGTATTTAAAACCAAAAGTATTGATATTTGTTTTAATGGCACTTCTCCTAAAAGAGTTGATAATGATGGTGATATAGCAAATATTGATTTAACAAATAATGGATCTTTATCATATAGAGCTGATAAAAAAATAAAAATGTTATTACCTAAGCTATGAATTTTTCATAGTTTTTTAGTAATATTCTCCATAGATTTACAATATTTTTAAAAAGTGTAAAAAAAAGTCTATGCTACGCATAAACTTATTTTAAAGCAGCTAATAATTCTGCTTTTTTCATTGATGTATAACCTTTTACGCCTTTATCTTTAGCAAGTTTTTTTAACTCTGCTACGGTTAATTTAGAAATATCTTCTTTTGGTTCTTTTTTAGTTTCCTTAACAGGTTTTGTAGTTTCTTTTACTACTTTTTCCTCTTTAATTTTTTTACCTGCTAATGCATCTTTTGCTTTTTGAACTAATGCAGTAAATGTTTTTGGATCATCAATGGCGATTTCTGAAAGCATTTTTCTATTGATTTCAATGCCTGCTTTTGAAAGACCATTTATGAATTTAGAATAACTAATTTCATTATGACGACAAGCAGCGTTAATTCTTGTAATCCATAATTTTCTAAAATCTCTTTTTCTATTTCTTCTATCCCTATATGCATATTTTCCTGCGTGCATTACTTGTTCGTGAGCAGTTTTATATAATCTATGTTTACTTCCAAAATAACCTTTTGCTTTTTTCATTACTTTTTTATGTCTTGCGCGGCTAATTGTACCACCTTTAACTCTTGTCATTATTTTCCTCCTTATTTGCCTAAAATTGTTTTAATTCTTTTTAAATCAGAACTATGCATTTCTGAATCATGATGTCTTCTTCTTCTTGAAGCATTACTTTTATGTGTTAAATTATGATTTTTATTAGCAGGTTGATATTTAACAGACCCACCTTTTCTAATCTTAGCAACTTTTGCTAATCCCTTATGTGTTTTTTGCTTTTGTTTTTTTGCCATAATATTCCTCCTATTTTTCCTTAATTGGTGCGAGTATCATTGTCATAAAACGACCTTCAAGTTTTGGACGCATTTCAATAGTTGCCTCTTCTTTAACAGCATCCGCAAACCTTAACAATACATCTTTTCCTAAATGGGTGTGAACAAGTTCGCGTCCTTTAAAACGAATAGATACTTTTATTTTATGTCCCTTAACTAAATATTTTTTAGCATTATTAACCCTTGTATTAAAATCATGAACATCAATATTTACAGATAATCTATACTCTTTAACATCAAGATTAGCCTCTCTTTGTCTTTTCATGTTTTCTTTTTGTTTTTTCTTGTTTTCATATTTATATCTATTATAATCCATAATCTTACATACTGGTGGTTTTCCACCCGGATTCATAAGTACTAAATCAAACCCCGCATATGATGCGAGTGTTAAAGCATCATTAATTGGCTTTACACCAAGTTGTTCCCCACTGGGACCTATAACCATTACTTCTTTTGCTCTTATTTGTTCGTTTATATACAAATCTTTATTTTTACTTGCGATACTAGACACCTCCATAAAAAAGTGAATACATAAAGTATCCACTGCGTTTTAATATTCATAAACGGCATTTACCCATCACTATTTGTAATCGGGTGAGAAGTGGATACTTCTTCTTTCCTTTTCTTTCCTTACTAATATACATATAAATTCTATGTTTGTCAAGCATTTTTATACATTTTTTAGTTAAATTGTGAAATAATTATACTAATAACAACAGTTATGGCAATTACATAAATTAAATTTGCATATATACTCTTTGTATTATTTAGCTTAAACATTTCTTTTTCAATTAAAGTTAAACAAATAACTTTTAACATACAAGCAAATAATATAACCATTCCTACAATATAAATTGACACAGGAAGAGCAATAATACTAAGTAATATACCTACGACATCAAATATTAAAAGTGGTGAAGTAATATTAAATGAATTTTTATAATTTATTTCAACATTAAATATTTTATTGTTTATTAAATATAAGATAAACGCAGATAAGAAGCAATATATAAGTGCGATAACAATTCCTACAATAAATATACTATAATAATCCACCATATAATTCGTGTTATACATATCTCTTGCATATAACGCTACTGAATTTTTATAAAAAACCTTTGTAACTAATATACAGAAAAAACCAAATATTATACTTGTTACCAATACCATAATAACACTTAATGAAAAATTTTTTTCTTCCTTAAAATCCTTTATAGTTTCTACTGGTTTTATAAAAACATTTTTACAAAGTTCAACTATCTTATTGCCTTGTATATTAAATTCCATTTTCTTTTTGCATTCACAAACCTCACCATCTTCTAACTTACGGCCACAATTTGAACAATATTTTGCCATTATTTACCTCCTTAAAAATATGTTTTAAAACTATTAAAATCAACTATTTTATATTCTTTATCATAAGTAATTGATGAATATACCGAATGAGTACTATCAGTTTTGTATGTAGCTTTAAAAGTAACTTTCAAATAACCATCATTTGTCATAGATAATTTATTTAAAGTAATTGTTTTAAACTCAATTTTTTTCAAATCAGAATTTCTTTTAATAAGAGAATCTTTAAAAGTATTATAAGTACTTTCTACATCATTATTATTTGAAGAAAACTTTGATTTAATACTATTAAAATCCTTATTATTTAACGCATTATCATAAATATAATTTAAACTGCTTAAAGTCGATTTTTCCAACTTTTCTTTATCTTTAGTAGTTATATCATTTAATGAAAAACTTAACGTTGTTTTTTTATAATATGTAGATGGTTTTATTTCTTTTGAAACACTTATTCCCATTGGATATTCTATTTCCACTGGATAAGAATATGTAAACATTTTAGGTATTACATAAGTATCAACATTTCCATCTGTACTATCTAAATATTTTTTACTTAAAACTTTGCCAGCAAGGGTAACTTTAGAACCTTTCATTACCTTAATTTGATAATTTTTCACTAATTCTGTATTACTTACTACTTTCCAGTTGTTAAAAACAAGAAATTTATTTTTCTTATCTTTAACTAAATTTACTTTTTCATAATTAGATTTCACACCATCAACAATATATCTTATAGTTACAGTTGCGGTGAGTCCATCTTTACTTACATTTGAACTAGTTACTGTATAATTTGTAATATTTTTTTTATCTTCATTTTTCATTATTTGCTTAAATATTTTTTTACTAGTAAAATCTTTATCATCTACATTTAAGTAATCGTATAACAAATTAGCATCATTATTACTAACCGCTTTAAAATAATTAAGCGCTACCGAACTTGGAGTAAACTTATTACATACAGTTAAAATTAACCAAATAAATATTATAATAGCAATAACTACCACAATTATTTTTGTGGCTTTTGTCTTATCAAACTTTGGTAATTTTCTCTTTTTTAGTGGTTTTCCACATTCTTCACAAAAATTTGCATTTTCTTTGGCCTTTACCCCACAATTTTCGCAAAACATAAACATTCCTCCTTTTAAAATAATATTAGTTTAAATCATTCTTTTTGTCTAGTTTTTTCACAAAAATTTCTTATTTTTTTCATATTATTACTTTCTTTCTAACACACAAACTGTTTCCACACACCATGTATTAATATTATGAATAATTACCAAATCAACAAATTATTATTTAGCAATTTATATGAAGATTTTATAGCTTTTGGAAAACCAGTTGTTCCAGATGTCATTTG
>CAYXTH010000007.1:0-17953 GCA_964468025.1 uncultured Muribaculaceae bacterium
TTCCATCTTCTTCAGTAACTGTTGCACTTAATGTTCCATTTGTAGTAAATGTTACATTTTGAGTTGTTTTAGTTACTTTTTTTGCACTTCCTCCATTTTTACTATAAGTACAAGTATATTTTGTAGAGCATCCTTCTGGGAATGTAATAACCACTTTACTAAGTGCGGTAGAATCTTGTTCAATTGTTGGTACTAATTCATCAGTATCTTTTGTATCAGTAACAGGTATATTAACAGAATTTGCTTCTATATAGTCTACTAATTGCTGAGTAGATACTTCAGTAGCCCCACCTGTACTCACTACTTCTCCATGAACTACTGGGAATAATTCTACTCCAAGAGAACTCATATAACTAGCTTTTAAAACTAACTGATAAATATCTTCTTTAAACCCAAACATTAAATAAGCAGGTGTTCTATTTTCATCAGTATTTTCAAACACATTTTTACCAGTAGAATCTTTAACGGCTAAAACCTCGGCATTTTCAATTAATCTTCCTACCATTATTTTTGAGCCATCACCTGTTGTATTTCCTGCTTTCATATAAATATCAACATAGTTTCCTGGCATAATTGAGTTACCATAGGTTGTTTCAGTATTTACTTTAAATGAAGTTAATACTTCTCCTTTTTTTACTTTTACAAACGCTGCATCTGGCAAATCATCTCCATCAACTACTGAGTCTTTGTAAAACATACTACCTTTTGGTATTAAGGCATTTACATTTGAGTATTTACCTACTATAAGTGTTTTGTTTGTTATTACATTAGTATCTACTGATATATTTGGCATATCAATAGTAGTAACCATTTCATCTGTTATTTCAGTCCTTGGTTGTATTGTTTCACTCGCAACTGGAACTGATACAGGATTTACAGCTGAATTTATTTGGTAGCTGTAACCAAAATAAAGTAATATAAGTATTAAAACTATACCTATAATTGTAACTAAGTTTTTATTTTTTAAAAACTTTTGAAAAACTTCTTGTACATTTTTCATTTAATTCATCTCCTTTTTTTCTTTTAATATGGTGTTTCTAGTATTGCATCAATTTTATTTGATAAAGTAAAACTTCCACCATTACCAGTTAATGCTCCAAGTCCACCACTATTTACATAACTTGTTACTTTTACACTTACCTTTGGTGGTAATTCATTTACATCATAAAAATCAACTTTATACTCTCTTCCTTTACTGGCACTTTCGGCAAATCTTCTTGTAAAGTTTTCAACAAATTTTTCTTTGTTTATTTTCCAAGAACCTGATTTTCTATAATATGCATAATCTACTGAATCCCACATTGCGGCTTCTGTTACTTCTTTTAATAATTGTGAATTATGTTCATCAGTATTAGTAAGTGTTTGGAATAGCGTTATAAAGAATATAGACGCTACTCCAAGCATTATTACAAATACTCCCCACATCGATTTATTCATTACTTCACGCTCCTTTCAGAGCAAGTTAATAAATTGTCATAACCACCATTTGAACATACACCACTTATGCTTCTAGAAAATATATTGTTGTTTCTTAAAAACTCACTTCTACATACATTAGTAGTATAAATTCCATTACTTCTTAAGTTTGTCCTTATTTGATCACTTGATGCATTATAACAAGATAAAGTAAAATCATCATACCCACCACTTTTCTGTTGGTTTTCATTATAATTTCTTATATTATCAATAGTTTGTGAATCTAAAGTAATTGAATATTGTGGTGTTTGATTATATACATCATCTTCTACTGCTCCTGCATTATTTTTAATATGTTTTAAAACAATTTTGTTTTTCTCAGAAGAAGATGTTTTTTTAGTATTACTATTTACTCCATCATTTAAGTTTGAACAATCAAGAGTACCTGTTTTTATTGTATATGAACACCAGTTACTACCAGTATTTCTACCTTGCTTGTTTGTATCTTGACCAGTAAATGGATTTTTTAAATCTATTGTTCTATAAATTAATTTGTTACCACCGCTTGTAGGGCATATTCCATCTATTGAACAAGGCATATCACTACCACCTACTGGGCAACATATTTCACCCTCAGGACATACTGTTGTACACTGGGCTGGACATAACTGATTATAATCATCTTGTGATATTTCACTGCCATTTAAATAATATTTATTATCTTTTTCAAAACAATGACATTGCTTCTGATACTCTTTTTCCGATAATTCTTTATTATTATAATAATATTTTGTACCATTATCAGTTTTTTGTATTTTACATACATTTTGACTTGATTCCTTGCCTTTATTGTTTATTTCACATGTATAATAATTTTCATTTTTAATATTATTTACACAAGTTTGACTAGAAGAATCAAGTGGGAATGAATCCGTATCTTCAAATACTTTTTCAAGCCCAGTACCTTCATAATTATAAACAAATGTAACATGGTTTGAAACACCTTCGGCAAATCTTATTGGTAATGTAGAATTACCTAAATTATAATAATTAGATAATTTACTACTATCAGGTTTTATTTTTGAAACCGAACCATCTTTTATAGAAGTGTATTGATATACATTTGATTTCAAAGTATATGTTGCTTCTTGTTTTAAAACTGCAACATTGTTATTATCTTTGTAATCTTTACTATTAGTAACAAGAAATTGTTCCAATTCACTTTCATCATCACTTAAATCAATTTTATATTCTTTATCATCATATTTAAGTTTAATACCACCAAGTTCATCAGCACGTTTTGTATTTTTCATAGTATCATATTTTTCTTCAACATAAGTTTTAAGGGTTTCTCTTGAAGATGCGGTTTGCAGGCTACTTAATGAAGTATACTTTGATGCATCACGGACTGTTATTTCTTTATTTTCTATTGCTGAACAAGTTTGAGTACTTGTAATAGTAATAGGTGTCATATTTATTATATTTTCTATTGGTGATTGTAAATTTATTGTAATATATCTTCCTGCTTGTGCTTTATTTAAAGTAGTAGTTTGTCCATTTGGTAGGTTAATTGTTAATTCTTCCGAACAATAAACTTGATTACCACCATTGTCGTATTTTAAATAATGGTTTGAAATAAGATCGGTTTCATTATCAGCATCTCCACCAAAATAACTACCTAAAACAGAATAACCATTAGCATTATCGCCATTAGTAACATTTGTTTCAGTATATTTAAATGCTGTACCATTAGTATTAGTACTATTACAATCACTGCATGTAACTTTTGCACTTGGTTTAGTGGCTTTACATTTTTTATTAATCCAAAGGGCAATTTTACTTGTTAATCCATCAGGATGGTAATTTGAATTATCATCGTACCAAGCATCATCATTAGCATCGCCATCAGTATCAAATGAACAACTTTTTTTCTCTATTTTACAAGTATTAGTCCATTGGTCTGCTTCATTTTTAGTTATCCACTGTTTCTGTGAATCAATATAATATTCATTACTTTGACCTGTATAACTACAAGTTGTTGAATATGTATAAGATGAACCATAATGATTATCATCAGTGCAGTCTACATGCTCTCCTACTTTTACTTTAGTTGTTTTTCCATTTTTATCGGTTTTTGTTTCATAATCAGAAACTGTTTGACAATTTTGTGTTGTATAATAACATTTTTTTGTTTGACTAACATTTTTAGCATATGTGCAGTCATTTGTTGAAAACTTACCATCAGTTCTACTACATCCAACTCCAGGAGAAGGAATTGATTCTAATTTATCACTAAATATTGCTGAAGAATAAGGAGCTGCACAATCACCATTCCAAGAACTAGTACAATTATAATTCCAAACAGTTCTTTTTTTGGATGCCGATATACTTGTACCTTGTCCACTTGTATCTTCATAATAAGTATCAGTTGTTTCATCATGCCAACATTGTGATTTACATGTTTTAGAAATCCATGATTTAGTTGCCTCATTACAAGTTTTCATTTTAAGGCCTGCATTGTCATAACAAGTATTACCAACAACTTTACATATAGGACCTGTTTTACAATTATTATTTATATAGTTCTGCACTTGATTTAATGTAAGGTTATAGTTTTCTGTTTTACCAATTAAAGACGAAACTTTATATAATTGGTTACCATTTTTATCTTTTCCATTTTTGGTTATTTTTACTTCCGTTTTACATTTTTTTCCATCCTTTGTTAAATTTCCATTTGCATCTTTGCATAAGTCATAGTAAACTTTCTTGCCATCTTCTTTTGTTACCGTACAGGTATTGCCTATTACATCATCAGTATTCCACCAAATTATGTTATAACCTGTGCCATCATTTTTATTAGTGAAATTACTTTTTTTAGCCGGTGGTATATCTTTACCAATTTTTATACCTATATCTTTATCTTTTGTAAAAAGATCTCCTTGCCAACTATCACCAATAATATTTATTTCGTTTACCTTTGATTTTATACCGGTGCCCTCTCTATACGCCTCTTTTCTTGGAACAACATATTTTTCCCAGTTTCCAGTACAACCAACATATATGAATTTTTGAATTAAAATTCTATAACCATAATCTCCACCAAAATCAGTATTAGCATTCTTTTTGAAATAGCTATCAAAGCCAGAACCAGCATATTTACTGTCAAATGTTTTAGCATAACCTCTTGTATAATCGGGATTTTTTTTAATTTGTTTGTTTAAAGCTGATACTCCTTTTCCTTCATTTTCCGAAAGGTATTTTGCAATGTTTTTAAGACTTTCGGCGTTGCCTTTTGATCCTAGTGATGTAATTTTTTTACAATTTTTATGAACATTTTTATCATACTTTGCTCTGTTTGCTTCTTTACCAATTATAATGCACCCTAGATGTTTAAAATTAGTAGAACCTTTTTTTCTTTGGACTAAGTCAAACAAATATGTATCAGTATGCATATTCTTACCAGCATCAGTAGGGTAACTGCAAGACGTTCCACCACCATTATTACCACCACCGGTACCTTGTCCACCGTTACCACCAGCAGCAGCATATACATCAGTCATTCCTATACTAAATAGTATAGATGTTATTATTATAAATATAATTTTTTTCTTCATAGCATCACCTATTATATTTATTATATCACATTTAATATGGTGTTTCTAGTATTGCATCAATTTTATTTGATAAAGTAAAACTTCCACCATTACCAGTTAATGCTCCAAGTCCACCACTATTTACATAACTTGTTACTTTTACACTTACCTTTGGTGGTAATTCATTTACATCATAAAAATCAACTTTATACTCTCTTCCTTTACTGGCACTTTCGGCAAATCTTCTTGTAAAGTTTTCAACAAATTTTTCTTTGTTTATTTTCCAAGAACCTGATTTTCTATAATATGCATAATCTACTGAATCCCACATTGCGGCTTCTGTTACTTCTTTTAATAATTGTGAATTATGTTCATCAGTATTAGTAAGTGTTTGGAATAGCGTTATAAAGAATATAGACGCTACTCCAAGCATTATTACAAATACTCCCCACATCGATTTATTCATTACTTCACGCTCCTTTCAGAGCAAGTTAATAAATTGTCATAACCACCATTTGAACATACACCACTTATGCTTCTAGAAAATATATTGTTGTTTCTTAAAAACTCACTTCTACATACATTAGTAGTATAAATTCCATTACTTCTTAAGTTTGTCCTTATTTGATCACTTGATGCATTATAACAAGATAAAGTAAAATCATCATACCCACCACTTTTCTGTTGGTTTTCATTATAATTTCTTATATTATCAATAGTTTGTGAATCTAAAGTAATTGAATATTGTGGTGTTTGATTATATACATCATCTTCTACTGCTCCTGCATTATTTTTAATATGTTTTAAAACAATTTTGTTTTTCTCAGAAGAAGATGTTTTTTTAGTATTACTATTTACTCCATCATTTAAGTTTGAACAATCAAGAGTACCTGTTTTTATTGTATATGAACACCAGTTACTACCAGTATTTCTACCTTGCTTGTTTGTATCTTGACCAGTAAATGGATTTTTTAAATCTATTGTTCTATAAATTAATTTGTTACCACCGCTTGTAGGGCATATTCCATCTATTGAACAAGGCATATCACTACCACCTACTGGGCAACATATTTCACCCTCAGGACATACTGTTGTACACTGGGCTGGACATAACTGATTATAATCATCTTGTGATATTTCACTGCCATTTAAATAATATTTATTATCTTTTTCAAAACAATGACATTGCTTCTGATACTCTTTTTCCGATAATTCTTTATTATTATAATAATATTTTGTACCATTATCAGTTTTTTGTATTTTACATACATTTTGACTTGATTCCTTGCCTTTATTGTTTATTTCACATGTATAATAATTTTCATTTTTAATATTATTTACACAAGTTTGACTAGAAGAATCAATCCAAGTACTAGGACTATCAAATTCATCTTCAAATGTTGTACCCTCATAATCATAAACAAACTGTATAGTACCAGTAAATGGTGTTTCAAATTTAACTGGAAGTGTTGATATACCTAAATCATAATAATCAGATAAATCATTTGGTGTATATTTTGAAGAAGAACCATCTTTCATAGAAACATATCTATAAGTATCTTTTTCAAGTACATATTTAGATACCTGCGTTAATGTATTTCCATCAAGCTTACTTTGTTCTGTATATCTATCAAGATTATCATTATAATCATATGTTCCGCCGGAATAAGATAACCTAATAGTACCAAAATCACTATCATTAGAGTTATCAGCTTCTTCTTTTGCCTCTTCCATATATTCCTTAAGTAAAGCATTCGCACTTGATGAATATAATTGTGATAAGTTTCTAATATTAGTAGCCACACTAGAAGTAACTTCCGAATTATTTATTGCCATACATGTTTTTCGTTTTGTAACGGTAATAGGCGTTAAATTCATAATATCATCATATGAGTCACCTAAATTAACCGTTATAAATCTTCCACTTTCTGCAGTATTAAAATCAACAGTTTTACCATTTGGAAGTTTTACTTCTAAACTCTCGGAACAATAAACCTGATCACCAACATCATTTTCCTTTTTTACAAAATGATTTTCTATTTCATCGGTTTCATCTTCCTCATTTGTACCATAATAACTACCTAAAATTTGATCCCAGTTTTTACTTTCACTTATAGTATAACCACCACCATCGGTATTAGTACTATTACAATCATTACAAGTAACTGTTGTTTTAGTTCTTGATACAGGACAGCCTTTATTTATCCATAGAGCAACTTTTTTAGTTAACCCTGATGTATGGTAATTACCATTTTGATCCCACCAAGCACCATTGTTATTGGTATCTATTTTACAAGTTGAAGGTGTAAACTTACAATTATTATTAACCCAACTATCAGCCTGGGATTTTGTAAGCCAACCTTGGTTTGAAATATAATATTCGTTGTGATCAAACACCTTGTTATTCCAAGTTGTATTAAAATAATAAGTATGTACATGTTCCCAATCTGGAATCCAATTATATTCTTTACATTCATACTCTAAGCAATTATATTCAGCACAGTTATAACTTGTACACTGATACTGTGAACACGTTGTCTTTGTACAGCCTGTCTGTAAGCATTTAGTTCCTTTTTTATTATATTTAATGCACCCAGTTTTTGAACAAGTGTTTTTTACACAAGTTTTTGAAGCACAAGAGCCTTGTTTAACACAAGTACTACCATAACGAATGCATTTATTAGTATAAGTTTTACAAGAACCTCGATAATAATCACTATAATACATATAACAATTTACATTGGAACCAGTATTTGAGCTTCTTGTACAATCACTAGTTTCTTTTGAAGTATCACATTGTCTTATTCCATTTGGATACTCAGTTCTTTTACTATATTCAGCCTTACCTGCAAGGCCATCATTGAAATAATCAGTTGCACAAGCTGCCGCAGCCTCACTAATTGATGAATAACCACTCCAATCATTGCTGCTAGAAGTCACATTATAAACACTTCTTTTTAACGACGTTTTTATTCCTTTACCATCACCGGAAGAATCAGTATAATAAGTATCAGTTGTTTCATCATACCAACAATCTTCCATACATTCAGTGTTAATCCAACTTTTTATTTCATCAGTACATTCTACTTCACTACCTACTCTGTTATAGCATTTGTTGTTTTTAATAGCACACTTTATATTAGCCTTACAATTATTATTAATATATTGTTTTACCTCTTTTAGAGTATATCCGTTTTCGTTTGGAATACTAGGTATTTGATATTTGTTTTCTCCAGAAAATTGAGCATTTTTTATTATTTTTATTTCACGTTCTTTACCATTTTTACCAAGGCTATCATAATATTTTTTTGTTCCTTTTGTTGTTGTTTTTATTTCACAATTTGCTTTATCAGATATCATTTGTCCAATATCAATTATATTCCAACCACAACCATTAACATTTTTTCTTTTTGCTAAATCAGCATAAGTACACTGTTCCCTTTTTTTATAATCAATTCCTACATCCTTAAATTCTGTAGCCATCAACTTACTGAATGCTTCTTTATTATGTACTGAATTTTCACCGATTCCCCTTTGTGCCAACTGTTTTAATTTTCCTGTTTTATAGTTTTTGTCATAACCAACAACAGGTTCAATTACAATTCTATAACCATTTTTGTTTTTACATTGGTTGTTTTTATTTGCCTTATCAACAACGCAAGACTTTTCTAAATTTTTTTTCCCAATTTTCTTTTGAACATAATTTTGTGCATCTTCTTTACTACTAAAAGTCTTGTTTTGGCCGTACAAAGCTGCAATCCATCTAGCCATTCTTTTAATTTTGACATTATTAACCTCACCTGGTTCAGCATTACCTATAGTCTCACTTATTTTATCTGAATTATAACCATATTCACCTTCTTTAAACCACTCTTTTTTTGTACAACCTATTGTATTTTTACAGTTTTGTTTAGGTGCGTTATAACTACCATCATTTACAACGATAGTTTTAGTACCACTTACTCTTTTCATATCACCATCGGCTTCAATCCAATATAATGTAACTGACATTGCTTTAAAGTTCTGGTTATTACACCATGAACCGTTTTCACAAGATGAAGTGGAACTTCCACCATAGCTAAGAGAACCACTTTCTCCATTATAAGTTGCTGCCGAAACTCCTGTGATAGTAAATAGCGTACTAATAAAAAAGCACACAAATACTATTAAAAACACTTTGCATTTTTTCATATAAATCACCTAACTCTTTTTTTATTTAATTTTAATATTAAAATTATTATTAAAATGATAACTCCTATAATACTAACAATTATTTCTTTTATATGACTAGACATAACATCTAACAAAACATTTTTATACTCATCTTCTACACTTTGATTATTTTTTTTTGTATAAGTATAATTATCGTATTCTTCTTGAAACTTTATTTCCGATATATCTAAGTTATCCCACATTTCACAGTATTTAAATTTAGGACTTTCCTTACATTCATCTGTAGAATAATATTTATTATATGTAGGAAGTGTTAAATACTTTGTTAAAAGTAGTTTATCCCCACATTCATTTGAATAAAACTTAAAAGTTAATTTTTGTCCTTGATCATAAGTAGTAGTATATTCTCCATTAGTATTTATATAACTACTACCACTTACATATATATCTTTTGTTAAATTAGTAAGCGTTACATCAAAAGACGCTCTATCATCTATTATTTTATAAGTATAACTAATTTGTACATTAGAAGCAATTCTTGAAAGTTCTGCTTCTTTTTGATAATCACAAGATGCATAAACATTACTTATAAACATAAATGGTAAAAAACAAAGCAGAATTTTCTTCATAAGTACCTCCTATTTTACAATGTATTTATAACTATAATTTCTAACATTTATAATC
Organism: uncultured Muribaculaceae bacterium; assembly: GCA_964468025.1. Taxonomy (GTDB): domain Bacteria; phylum Bacillota_I; class Bacilli_A; order RF39; family UBA660; genus Coprosoma. Next base: position 9,867 of record CAYXTH010000007.1, read on the forward strand.
AATTTTATATGAGTAGCATTTAATATTTTATTATTTACTTCAACATATGTATATTTTGTTTTAGCCACTTTTGGTTTAATATACTCACTGTCTACTTTATCAGAGTACCATTTGCCATTTATTTCATATTCAAAAGTTGCATAACTGTTTATAAATCTATACAAATTTTCTAAATTTGGTAAATTTACTTTTTTATTAAATGTACCATCAATTTGTACTAATGCTTTTTCATAATCCCCTGTTGCGGTAGGTGTAATATATTCATAAGAATTTATACAAGTTTTGGAACAAAATTGATATTCTTCTTTAAATTTATTAGAAAAGTTCATACTTTTAATATTAAGTGTGCTTTCACCAAGAAGACTTCCTTTAAAGTTAATTTTTTCACCAAGGTTATACTCAGTACTAGTTACATTTTTACTTAAATTAACTGGTTTTAATTTAACAAATATATTTTTCGCACCCATCTCACCTCTAACGTAACTTACATCATCATTTATTTTAATGCTCATAGATTTTTTTATATCATCAAGCGGTACCATATAAACAAGTACATATTCGTTAAAATCTTTGGTAATTTCTTCATCAATATAAACATTTCCAATATCATCAAAACTAGAATATTTATCGTTTTTTGAATATGATTTATCTCCTACTTTTAAAGTAATAAGTCCAGTATTTAAAGTATCTTTACTATAAGAAGAAACTTTAAATTTAACAGCTACAAAAGCCTTACCAACTCTTATAGTATTACCATTATTATCATTTGTAATTATATAAGCATTTTCTATATTAAAATTATAGTTACTAGCGGCAAATACTTCGTTTTCATTATAATTACTAACGTATATTGTTTTATTTATAAATACCATAAAGCAAACAATAACTGCTAATAAAATAACTGACAAGTTTATAAAAAATTTATTTTCTTTATAAAAATAATTTAAATGTCTTAATTTTCTTCTTACATTACGTCTTGTTTTATTAGAATCAAAATTAACATTAACCTCAAATTCTTCATTATCTTTTTCGGTGATATTTAATTCTTCTAAATCTTTTTTAAAATCAAAACTTTTTATATCAAAACCGATTGCTCTAATGGACGTTAAAATTAAGCATACTATTTGAAAGATAAGTACAAATAAAGTTAAATCACGCATTGCTTTAGATACTCTCACATCAAGAATTGCAGTAATTGCGGTTTGTATATTACTATAATCAAGAGCAAATATAATAATAGTTACCAAATAAACAATTACATTAAGTAAATACAACTTTGTGTTTTTTTTCTTTATGAATAAAACCGATAATACTACTATGTTTCCAAGAATAATAATTAAAGGTATTATAAATGAATAAATATTTATATAATCGCCTGTTTCAAAACCTGATCCTATAATACTATAATCAGAAACATAAGTATTAAATAGATTAAATAAAACATAAGTCTGATATAAAAGTGCGAGCATTAAAAGTGCAATTACTAAGTTTATAATCCTAAAATACTTTATAAAAAATGCATATGGCTTTCTTAATATCATACTTATCCCCTCTCCTAGTTTCCTATACCATTATACCTTAAAATTTATAAAAAAAAAAGCCATTACCAAAATTTATTTATAAATATTTTGCAAAAAAAACGTACATATTGTACAAAAATTTACAAAAAAAGACTTTATAAATACTTTTTAATCTTATTAAAGTCCTTATCTTCTTCCAAATTAGTTTTTGAAAGTTGCTCAAATAATTTTTTTTGTTCCCTAGAAAGTTTACTTGGTACTTTAACATCTATAACAACATACATATCGCCCTTACCAAAAGAATTAACATCATTTATACCTTTTCCTCTTAAACGATGTTTATCACCAGTTTCAGCACCTGCGGCAATAGTAAGTTTTACTTTACCATCAATAGTTGGTACTTCTCTTTTACAGCCAAGTACAGCATCAGTAATTGTTATTGGAAGAGTTAAATAAATATCATTACCTTTTCTTTCAAATAAAGGATGCTCTTTAACATAAAATTCCAAATAAATATCTCCATTAGGTCCACCATTCATACCAGCTTCGCCTTTACCTGAAATACGTAATTGGTTTCCAGTATCAATACCAGCAGGTACTTTGACATCTAACTTTTTATTCCTATTAACTCTGCCTGTACCACAGCAAGAACTACATTCTTTTTTATAGCTAGCACCTTTTCCATGGCACTTATCACAAGTAGTTTGTGTCATAAATGCACCAAATAAAGTTTGTTGCTGAACAGTTATTGTCCCTTTTCCATGACACTTATCACAAGTTTCTTCATCAAAGCCACCTTTTCCATGACATTTTTCACAAGTATCATTTACATTTACCGAAATAGTTTTATTAGTACCTTTTACGGCTTCTTCAAAAGTTAAATCAACCCTTATAACCTTATCTCTTCCTCTTTTAGCATATGAATGTCCATGACTACCAAAACCAGAAAAACCACCAAAGCCTTGGCCGAAAAGATCACTAAATATATCAGAAAAATCAAAGCCACTAAAATCATAGCCACCACCATTATTATCGAATGCAGCGTGTCCATATTGATCATATTGTTTTCTTTTTGTTTCATCAGATAAAACTGCATACGCTTCTTGGGCTTCTTTAAATTTTTCTTCCGCATCAGGTTCTTTTGATACATCAGGATGATACTTTTTAGCAAGTTTTCTAAATGCACTTTTTATTTCTGCCTGAGTAGCAGTTTTTGAAACACCTAAGACTTCATAATAATCTTTTTTATTCATCATACATCACCTACCTTGTTAATTTTTTTAATTCTTCTAAATAATTTTTGAACATTTCAAGAGCATCATCAATAGTTTTTTCATCTTCTAAATTGACACCAGCCACTCTTAACTCATCAAGTGGATACATACTACCACCTGTTTTTAAGAAAGCCAAGTAATTTTCTTTTGCACTTTCCTTATTATTTATAATATTATTTGCAATAAATGCCGCAGCCGCAAGACCTATTGAATATTTATATACATAAAAGTTATAGTAAAAATGTGGTATTCTTTGCCATTCATACTTAATATAATCATCACACACAACAATATCTCCAAAATACTTTTTAACTAAGTCATAATATTTATTATTTAAAACATCCGCTGTAAGTATTTCACCATCTTCACAAATTTCCGAAATATCTTTTTCAAACTCCGCAAACATTGTTTGTCTATAAATAGATGCTTTAAAAAGGTCTAATGTTTGATTTAATATATTTATTTTTTCTTCCTTAGAAGTTGCATTTGTAAACATATAATGGTTAAATAACAATTCATTTACTTGACTAGCAACTTCTGCGACAAATATTTTATAGCCACTATATTGATAAGGATTATTTTTTATAGAATAATATGAGTGCATAGAATGTCCAAGTTCGTGAGCAATTGTTGATACATCACTATAAGTACCTTTAAAATTCAAAAGTACAAAAGGATTTGTTAAATAAGAACCACCTGAATAAGCACCGCCTCTTTTACTTTTATTAGGATAAATATCAATCCATCTTTCAGAAAAAGCTTTTTTTAAATTAGTAATATAATCATCACCTAATATACTAAGGGCATTTATAACTAAATCTTTTGCTTCTTCAAAAGTATATTTTTTAGTATCATCACTACTTATAGGAGTGTATGTATCATATATATGCATCTCATCAAGTCCAAGGATATTTTTCTTTACATTATAATAATCATATAAAGCATCTAAATTTTTATTTACACTTTTAATTAAATTATTATAAACATCAGTACTAACATTATCTCCAAAAAGAGCAGCTTCTAACGAACTATTAAAATGTTTTACCTTAGCAAGTGCTTTTTTTCTCTCTACCTCACCAGATAATAATAAGGCATATGTATTATTAAACTGTTTATACGTTTTATATAAAGTATCAAATGCTTCTTTTCTTACCTTTCTATTTTTACTTATTATATAAGTACCATAATTAGTATCAGTAAGTTTTACTTTTTTACCGTATGAATCAGTTATATCACCAAACACTAAATCACTATCAGAAAGCATACTTGAAATCTCACCAGTATCAGACATAGCCTTTGAAAGACCAGCCATTAGTTTTTCTTCATTTTCACTTAAAGTATGGTTTTCATATCTAAATATTTCTTCAAATTCAAAAGAATATTCTTTTAACTTTGGATAATCATCACAATATTTTTTTACATTATCATATCCAAATCTAAGAAGTTTAGGGGTTATAAAACTACAAACAACAGAAAATTTTTCATATAAATTATACACCTTATCTCTAAATGCTTGATTTTCATTATTAGATAAATCAGTATCATATCTATGACTAGTAAAAGTCCACATCTTACCAATTATCATATCAATACTATCATAATCTTTTAAAGCATTATATAAATCTTCAGCACTATTTAAAAATATATTTTCATATTTCTTATAATCTTCTATTTTTTTCAAAATATTATTATAATCTTTTAATAACTCATTATTATCTTTATAAATAGTACTTAAATCCCACTTATATGCTTCTTCTATTTCATCCCTTGTCTTTTCCATTTTTTTCTCCCTTACATAGTAGTAAAGGCTCTAGTATCCTAGAGCTTTTTACTATTTTTCTTCATATTCAGCATCTTTTACGTTATCATCTTTATTTTCAGTATTTTCACTAGCATTTGCTTCTTGATTTTTAGCCATTTCTTCATAAACTTTAGCCCCAAGAGCCATAGCAGTTTCATTTAATTTATCTTTTTTAGTCTTAATATCTTCAATATCATCTTTTTCTAAGGCATCTTTTAATTCTTTAATTTCAGCCTCGGCTTTTTCTTTATCTTTACTATCTACTTTATCACCTAATTCTTTAATAGATTTTTCAGTCATAAAGATAGTACTTTCAGCTTCATTTTTAACATCGGCCTCTTCCTTACGTTTTTCATCGGCAGCCTTATTAGCCTCAGCATCTTTTACCATTTTGTCAATTTCTTCATCAGATAATGATCCACCAGAAGTAATTGTAATAGATTGTTCTTTCCCTGTTCCTTTATCTTTTGCTTTTACGTTTACAATACCATTAGCGTCAATATCAAATGTTACTTCAATTTGTGGAACACCTCTTGGTGCCGCTGGAATATTAGTTAATTGGAAATTACCAAGTGTTTTATTGTCCGCAGCCATTGGTCTTTCACCTTGAAGAATATGAATATCTACGGCAGGTTGATTATCAGCCGCTGTTGAAAATACTTGTGATTTACTTGTTGGTATTGTTGTATTACGTGGAATAAGTACAGTACATACACCACCAAGTGTTTCAATACCAAGTGAAAGTGGTGTTACATCAAGAAGTACGATATCATTAACATCACCTGTAAGTACTCCGCCTTGTATAGCAGCACCCATTGCGACTACTTCATCAGGGTTTACACCTTTTGATGGTTCCATACCAAGTTCTTTTTTAATAAGTTCAACAACTTTTGGCATTCTTGTAGAACCACCTACTAATAATACTTTATCAATATCTTTACTTGTAAGTCCTGCATCTTTTAAAGCTTTTCTTACTGGCTCAAGAGTAGAATCCATTAAATCGTGAGTTAATTCTTCAAACTTAGCTCTTGTTAAAGATAATTCTAAGTGTAAAGGTCCATTTTCTCCTTGTGATAAAAATGGAAGAGAAATATTAGTAGTAGTTACACCACTTAAATCTTTCTTAGCCTTTTCAGCAGCATCTTTTAATCTTTGCATAGCCATTTTATCTTTTGTTAAATCAATTCCATTTTCTTTTTTAAATTCACTTGCTAAATAATCAATAATTCTCTTATCAAAATCATCTCCACCAAGTTTATTATTTCCACTTGTAGATTTAACTTCAAATACGCCATCTCCTATTTCTAGAATAGAAACATCAAATGTTCCACCACCTAAGTCATAAACTAAGATTTGTTCTGTTTTATCTTGTTTATCAAGACCATAAGCAAGTGCGGCAGCAGTTGGCTCATTTATAATTCTTTCAACTTCAAGTCCGGCAATTTTACCAGCATTTTTAGTTGCTTGTCTTTGTGCATCATTAAAATATGCAGGTACTGTAATAACAGCTTTTGTAACCTTTTCTCCTAAATAACTTTCCGCAGTTTTCTTTAAATCGCTTAAAATCATTGCACTTATTTCTTCTGGTGTATATTCTTTTTCACCTACTTTTACTTTTTCTTTTGTACCCATTAATCTTTTAATAGAAGATATTGTATCTGGGTTAGTTACCATTTGGTTTTTAGCAGCAGTTCCAACGATAATTTCACCATTTTTGAACGCTACTACTGAAGGTGTTGTTCTATTACCTTCTGGATTTGCGATAACTTTTGCTTCACCACCTTCATATACACATACACAACTATTTGTTGTTCCTAAATCAATTCCTATTGTTTTACTCATATAAAATCATTCCTTTCCTTTATTCTGACACTTTAACCATTGCTGGTCTAATCACTTTATCTTTAAGTAGATAACCTTTTTGCAAAACTTCAATTACCATTCCAGGAGTTTCACCCTTTTCAGTAAGTACCGCTTGATGATAAATTGGATTAAATTCTTTATTATCACCATCAATTGCCTTAACGCCATATTTTTCAAGTGCCTCTATTATATGGCAATATATCATTTTAAACCCTGCCAAAAACTTTGAAAGTTCATCATCTAAATTATCATCATCAAGTTTTATTGCTCTTTCAAAATTATCAACAATCGGTAAAATGTCCTTTACAATGTCTTCATTTGCATATTCAAGCATTTTTGACACTTCTTCATCTTTTCTCTTACGATAGTTAATATTATCAGCTTTAAGTCTTAAAAGTACATCTTCCAATTCTTTAATTTTTAAATCTTTTTCATCACATTTACATTCTTTTTTGACTTGCTTTTCAGACTTTTTTTTAACTTTCTTTTCTTCTTTTATTTCTTCTTTATTTTCCATTTCATCACCTTCCTATATTATCTTTAATATAATTTAGTAAAGCCTCAGCCTTTCCATATTCCATTCGTTTTGGCCCAATTAATGCAATTGTACCCTCCTGCCCATCTTTATAATAATATGTTTTTATAACAGAAATATCATCATCAAGAGCATTTTCACTACCAATATATACCTTAATATTATCATCGTCAGTTTTTATATTTTTTATTAAATTTTTATCATCAAATTTACCAAGTAATTGTCTTATTTTGTCAGCATCATTAAATTCCGGCTCATTTAATAAATTACTTGCTCCACTAACTTTAATATTTACCTTTGAATTAAAATCACTAAATGCATTATAAAACGCATTATATAAGGCCTCATATTGATTAGTATATGCAGCAATAGCAGGTTTTACTTCAAATTCTAAAACCGCTGGAACATCAGTAATAGACGCTCCTACAATTAACTTACTAATAAGGTCAACAGTTTTTTTCACTTCTTCCCTGTTAATACTTTTATCAAGAAATACTTCTCTGTTTTCAACATGGCCTTTATCAGTAACCACTATTGCAAGCATTTTTTCATTTGTAATTGGAACTACCTCAACCTTTACTATTTTATTGTTAGAAGATGAACTACCTAAAACTACCGCAGTATAATTAGTAAGCTCAGCAACTATCTCCATACTCCTTATAATCGCATCACTTAAAACTAAATTAGTATTTTTAAATATTGTTTGTAATTTAAGCATATCCTTTCCAGTAAGTTCTTCCGGCTTCATTAAATTATCAACATAATATCTATAACCTAAATCACTAGGTATCCTTCCCGAAGAAATATGAGTTTTTTCAAGATATCCTTCCTTTTCAAGAGTTGCCATTTCATTCCTTATAGTAGCACTTGAACATCCCATTATCTCTTCCAAGGCCTTTGAACTAACCGGCGTTACTGTTTTAATATAATCTTCAACAATAAGTTTTAATAATTCTTCTTGCCTTGCAGTTATCACTTAATCACCTTCTTTTAGCACTCTTTTTATCTGAATGCTATTTAATTATAGCACCTTTTTTTAGCACTGTCAAGAGAAGATTGCTAAAAAGTTAAACAAATTAGAAAAAGTCAAAAGT